>JAGGSD010000258.1 GCA_021159265.1 Syntrophobacterales bacterium
TAAGTCCTTGTTTTTTATGGCACGCCCAGAAGGATTCGAACCTTCGACCTTCGGATTCGTAGTCCGACGCTCTATCCAGCTGAGCTATGGGCGCAAGATGAGACCATGTCTCAAGATATAAATATGGCGGAGAGAGGGGGATTCGAACCCCCGGTACACCTTTTTGGGCGTACAATCGCTTAGCAGGCGATCGCTTTCAGCCGCTCAGCCATCTCTCCGCTGCCTGTAATTAATTTTGAATTTTAAATTTTGAATTCTTAATTAAAAACTAACCCTGACCTAAATTCGAGTCTAATACAATACTTATCTCCTGACAGGCTCTAATTGTGAGACCTTTGCATAACATCCCCTTTTGACCAATTTCTGCGTCAGTCTCAATTTATATGGCGGAGGGAGCAGGATTCGAACCCGCGAACCTTTCGGTTAACGGTTTTCAAGACCGCCGCCTTCGACCTCTCGGCCATCCCTCCGATTTCACATCACTTATCTTACTTATTTTGGACTATCCTGTCAACTCCGTTCATATACGGAATTAGCGCTTCCGGAAGAATGACACTGCCATCTTTCTGCTGATAGTTTTCCAGTATCGCAACGACCGTTCGGCCTATGGCAAGTCCTGATCCGTTCAGAGTATGCACAAATTCCACTTTAGAACTTTCCTCACGCCGGAACCTGATGCCTGCCCTGCGGGCCTGAAAATCCTCGAAGTTACTGCATGAAGATATCTCTCTATACGTGCCCTGCCCCGGCAACCATGCTTCTATATCATAAGTCTTTGCGGCGGAGAACCCCAGGTCTCCCGTGCATAAATTAACTGTCCTGTAGTGAATATTAAGTCTTTTCAAAACTTCCTCGGCATCCAGGGTCAACTTTTCCAGTTCATCATAAGATGCTTCCGGCCTGGAAAATTTGACCATCTCCACCTTGTTAAACTGGTGCTGTCTGATGAGTCCCCTTGTGTCCTTGCCGTAAGATCCGGCCTCGGCGCGGAAGCAGGGGGAACAGGCAACATAATACAGGGGAAGATCCTTTTCATCCAGAATCTCTCCGTAATGTATGTTAGTAACCGGCACCTCTGCCGTCGGAATGAGATAATAATCCGTTCCCGTTATCTTGAAAAGATCCTCCTCAAATTTCGGAAGCTGCCCCGTGCCCGTCATGCTCTGGCTGTTAGCCATAAAGGGTGTCAGAACCTCGGTGTAGCCGTGTTCGGATGTATGAAGATCGAGCATAAAATTGATGAGGGCCCTCTCCAGCCTGGCCCCCGCTCCCCGATAAAGGGTAAAACGGGCACCAGCAATTTTTGCTCCCCTGCCGAAATCGAGAATATTCAGGGTTTCCCCTATGTCCCAATGGGGTGCCGGTTCAAAATCAAACTCCGGTTTCTTTCCCCATGTCCTGACAACAGGGTTATCCTCTTCTCCTGTCCCGTAAACAACCGATTTATGTGGGATATTGGGAATAATCATGATCAAATCCTGGAGATTTGATTCCGTTTCTTTAAGAGTTTCGTCAAGTTGTTTTATACGTCCGGAAACCTCTACCATCTTTGCAATTAGATCAGATGAGTCTTCTTTGTTCTGCTTTCGTTTTCCAATCTCCCTGGAAACTTTGTTTCTCTCGCTTCTTAAAATTTCCACCTCCTGGAGTGTGCATCTTTTTTGACGATCCAGCTCCGCAAATTTATCCAGGTTAATATTCTGACCTCTCTCATCCATTTTTTTTCGGACAAGATCGATATTTTCTCTAACAAATTTTATATCCAGCATTTTTTATTTTCCTTTTCATACCCCTCTCAGAAGGCTATTTTCACTACCACTTTGACCTTTTCAAGTCAACATCTGTTTCCAATCTTCCTTTTTGTTATCTCAATCAATGCCGCTATTTCCTCACTCTTTAAAAGATAAGAAGAAATAATATAAATAACAATTCCGATCACAATCGAAACGATCAATATAAACAGCCTTTCATTAAAAGGCCCCTGACTATTCCAGCGCAGGAAATAAATAACGGCGCTTATTGCCACTCCCATGATGAGAGATGACAAGACAGTCCTGGAAACGGAAACATAAAAATCTCTTTTGAGAAACTTTCCTACTTTTCTTTGAAGTATGACAAACAATACGACGACATTCACGGCTGATGCGATTGAAGTAGCAAGCGCAAGACCACTGTGCTTCATGGGAAACATCAGGATAACACCGGCAATTATGTTCACAACCAGCGCTACTACAGCTATTTTAACAGGTGTTTTTGTATCCTGTAGTGAATAAAAAGCGGAAACAATCACCTTTATCAGAGAAAATGCCCAGAGCCCCACGGCATAGAACAGCAATGCCTCTGAAGTGCGCATGGTCTTTATAACATTGAAAGCTCCCCTCTGGAAAAGTACAGATATGATGGGAACGCGCAGGACAATGAGCGCAATCATGGCCGGTATGGTAACAAATAAAATTAACCTCAGTGAAAAAGAAATCGTTGTTTTCAATTCGTCAAATCTGCCTTCGGCAACATGATCTGAAAAACTGGGAAGCGCTGCCGTGCCGATGGCTATCGCGAACACACCAAGGGGAAGCTGAACAAGTCTGTCTGCATAGTAAAGGTATGACACACTTCCGACGGAAAGAAATGACGCGAGAAGTGTGCCTACAAATATGTTTATCTGGTACACAGCCGCACCGAATATAGCGGGAAGCATTAGAATACCTATCTTTTTGATTCCCGGGTGACTAAAGTTAAAATTCACCCTCAGTTTCACTCCCATTTTCGTGAGAAAGGGGATTTGCATGACAAGCTGCAGCACACCCCCAATAATTACCCCAACTGCAAGGGCTGTAACCGGTTCGTCAAAGAAACCGCGAAACAGAAAAACGGCGGCTATCATGGAAATATTCAGGATAACCGGCGCCAGGGCGGGCGCTGCAAAGTGTCTGAGGGAGTTAAGGATACCCATGCACAGGGCCACAAGGGAAATAAAAAATATATAGGGGAACATGAGTCGTGTGAGAAACACGGTCAGGTTGTACTGATCAGGATTTTTCGTAAATCCCCACGCAATGATTTTTATTATCCAGGGAGCCAAAAGTATTCCCAGAATTGAAACAAGCGCCAGTATAATAGAGAGGAGTGTAAATGCAACGTTTGCGAGCTCAACAGCATCTTCCCGGGATTTCTTTTTCAGGTATTCCGTGAAAACGGGAACAACAGCAATGGTAAGAGAACCTTCCGCAAACAGGCGTCTTAAAAGGTTGGGAATTCTGAAAGCAACAAAAAAAGCATCCGTAGCCAGACCTGCTCCGAAAAATCCGGCAACTACCACATCCCTGAAAAATCCGAATACCCGGCTCAATAAGGTTGCAACACCAACAACCCCCGCGGCCTTCGCGACGCGGACGTTTTCCGCCTCTCCGAAATGATTCTCATTATTCATAATAATTTTTGGAAATAAGGTTTGAGGGATTATTATTCAGATGGAACGATAGATTCAACATCTTCCTTCTTTATACCTGATATGAAAACGGTCTTGCTTTTCGATTTATGGCCGGCTTTGATTGTAATCTGACTTTTTCTGATACCCAGTCTATCGGAGAGAAATCTTATACACTCCAGATTTGCTTTGCCCTCCACAGGAGGCGCCATAATCTTGAGTTTCAGAGCGTTATCTTGAATTCCTGCTAATTCACTTCTCGAAGACCTGGGCAAAACCCGTAAACGGATGAAAACCCCATCTCTTGTTTCTTTTATTGGAGTCATAGCTGCTTAGCTTTTTTATTCGCAACGTAACTACTCAGGTTCAAAGGCACAGAGGCACAAAGCTTATTTGCCTTGCTGTTATTATATTACAACAAAATCCAAAAAATCTCTGTTGAATGATACGCCTGACGGCTCGACTGAGCTCACGTCGAAGACCACAGGCGGCACCGGTTGTTATTTTTTTTACTCTTTGTGCCTCTGTCTTCGGCGAGCCTGCGACGAGCTCAGCCTTCGGCGAGCTCAGTCGAGCCGTGCCTTTGCCGCTCCGTGCCTACCTGAGTAGTTACTTCGCAACAACTGCCTGCCTGTGCCGCCTGCACGGCAAACAGCTGCGGACATGCACAGGCACGCAGACAGGCGTTTTTTGCGCAGATGCTGGCATAGGCAGCGAAAAGATACAAGGGAAAAACCTTCAGCATTTAGTCCTCATTGCTCAATCCTTGCAGCCTTGACGCTTCGGGATCTATTACTTTATCAGCCTCTGTTTTCCACATCCGTAGCAACTTGGTGTTGAAATCCAGAAATGACTCGAAGAATTGCTCGAGCTGTTTTTTAAAATTTTTAGTGCTCTCAATCTCGGCTTTAAGGTTACTCAACTCTATCCTGGCATCTTTTAATATTTCGTCGGCAGTCAGCCTGGCCTCTTTAACCATATATGAACATGTTTCTTCAACCTCGGCCAGGCGTTGTTTTAGTATTTCCGGGTCTGTCTTCTCCTTTTCGGCCAGGATAGACTTGAGTTGGTCAATTTCATCCTGAAGCGCCTGATTTTCCTCGATCTCTTCCTCCAATTCTTCTGCCACAGACTGGAGAAAAGAATCAACTGCCTTGACGTCAAACCCTCTAAATTTAACCTTAAACCGCTGATTCTTGATATCCACAGGTTCTATTTTCATGCGCATCATCACTTTCACTTAAAATAAAGAGATAATTGTAAAAGACTCTTCACCAAAAAGCTCTGTAAAAATATTATAACCAGTATGACGATAATCGGAGAAATGTCAATTCCTATATTTCCCAGAGGAATCCATCTCCGGATCCGGTAAAGAACGGGTTCCGTGGATCGGTAAAGAAACATTACGATATGATTATATGGATCGGGATTCACCCATGAAAGCACCGCTCTGGCTATAATCATCCACATATAGATTGTAAGTCCTATATCGATGACCCTGGCCAGTCCCTCGATAAAATTTGCTGCAACAAACATTATTTCTCCTCGGAAATTAAAAATAATTTAATAACTTAAATAATTATTGCAAGGTTAAAAGTCAAGGTATATATGTTATCAAGGTTCAAGGCTCAAGG
>JAGGSD010000169.1 GCA_021159265.1 Syntrophobacterales bacterium
CACCTGAGGACCTCACGGAGAAACATATAGAAATTATCAATAAGGCCGAGGTTCTCGTCGGTGGGAAGAGGCACCTCGATTATTTCAAGGACCATCCGGCCAAGAAAATTATCTTAACCGGTGATATAGAAAGGGCCATATCGGAAATGAAAATCCGGATGGATAAAAAGATCGTGGTTCTTGCATCCGGTGATCCGAATTTTTTCGGGGTCGGGCCACTTATTGTTAAATCTGTCGGCGCCGGTAATGTATGCATCCATCCCAATATCACCGCCGTTTCCGCCGCATTCAGCCGATTGAAGGAATCATGGAACGATGTCAAGGTCATAAGCCTCCATGGAAAACGATCCGGAGATGATCTCCTGAAAGCTGTTTATCAAAATGAAAAAGTTGCGGTTTTTACCGATCCTGAAAAAACACCTGCATGGATTGCAAAATTGCTTTTAAAAAACGGGCTGGAGCAACTCCGGCTCTGCGTATGTGAAAACCTGGGCGGAGAGGATGAATCGCTTCGGTGGGTTTCTCCTGAGGAATGCGTGAATAGAACATTTGCGGATTTGAATCTTGTTGTCATTTTCCGGGGTCAGGCCTTGACTCCTGACATTCTCAATCACCCCAGAATTTCGGGAGACCCTGGCAGGAATGTCAAAGGTCAAGGCCTGACCCCGGGTATGCCGGAATCCGATTATGTTCATTATCAAGGGCTCATTACCAAGGCTGAGATCAGGGTTCTAACCCTGGCGAAGCTCAGGCTTTCTCCCCATCATATAATGTGGGATCTCGGCGCCGGCAGCGGAGCTGTATCTATCGAGGCTTCATTTTATATCACAGAGGGAAAGATAATAGCAGTTGAACGCAGACCCGATCGAATCGAACATATCAGGCAAAATCGGGAAAAATTCGGGGCAGGAAATTTAGACATAGTAATGGCAACCCTGCCCGAGGGGCTGTCCGAACTGCCGTCCCCTGATCGAATCTTTGTTGGTGGAGGGGGAAAAGATGTGATCAGGATCATTGAGACGGCCGGCTCGTATCTGAAGAGCGGGGGAATAATGGTGATCAATACGGTCCTCATCAATCTGCTGGAAAACATTATCGGAATTCTAAATAAATTGAATTTTGAAACAGAAATAATTCATGTCCAGATCGGTCGCGGAAAAGAGATGCCTTATGGAGTCAGAATGGAGGCGCTGAATCCTGTCTGGATCATAACGGGAACAAAACCGTAATAGTTGATGGACTCGTAAAAAGTCGAAAATACCGTCATTGCGAGCGGAGCGAAGCAATCTCACGTATTGTAACTGCTTGCATTTATTAGATTGCTTCGTCGCTACGCTCCTCGCAATGACCCGGTGAATGACTTTTTACGAACTTGTCAATAGTTAGCGAGAGCGAAATGGAAGAAAAACAAAAATACCCCATCTTGTTTGTGGGAGCGGGCCCCGGCGATCCGGAACTCATCACAGTAAAGGGTATGAAAGCGCTTCAGAAAGCCGACTTGATTATCTACGCCGGGTCGCTGGTTCCTGAAAAGGTTTTGACCTGGACACGTCCGGAGGCTGAAAAGATAAACAGCGCCGGTATGGATCTTGAGGAAATTATCAGTAAGATCGTCAGCGCGTACAGGAGGCAGCAGAAAATTGTTCGTCTCCATACCGGAGATCCCACTCTTTTCGGCGCCATCCAGGAACAGACTGCCGAGCTGGAAAGGGAGGGAATTCCTTTCAGAATCATCCCGGGTGTAACGGCGGCCTTTGCTGCCGCTGCCGCCATGGGGCAGGAATTCACGATTCCCGAGATATCACAAACCCTCATTTTTACGCGCCTGGCCGGCAGGACACCGGTTCCCGAAGAAGAATCACTGGAAAAACTGTCATTTCATAAGACTTCTATGGCCATCTATCTCAGTGTTTCAAGAATTGAAGATATATGTTCGATTCTGGGAAAATCCTATGGGAAAACAGCTCCCGTGGTGGTAGCTTACCGGGTCAGCCAGCCGGAAGAGAAGATCATAAGAACCACTGTAAACAATATGGCCGCACGGATCAGAGAAGAAAATATTACAGATCATGCCCTGATCATTGTGGGAAAGTTTCTCGATGCAAACGTGAAAGATCTTAAAAAGAAATCCAGGCTATACGACAAGAACTTTTCCCATAAATATAGAAAGCCATGAAAAAGAAAAAAAGCAAAATAGCTGTATGGGCATTGACCACAGAGGGCATGGAAAAGGCCTCCGTTATCGTTGATTCACTAAAGGATGTTGATGGATATGGCCCGGAGCGCCGGATTGATGAAGACTCCTTTTTTGAAGGGTTCCATCATTTTAAAACACACGTTCATAAAGTTTTTCATGACTACGAAGGGCATATCTTTGTCATGGCCACAGGGATCGTTGTGCGGGTTATCGCGCCCCTGTTGCGAGATAAGATCCGTGATCCGGCAGTTGTAGTCCTCGATGAAAAAGGACGCCATATCATAAGCCTGCTTTCCGGTCATCTTGGAGGCGCCAATGGCTTAGCTAAAAAAGTCGCTAAGATTCTTGGGGCAACGCCTGTGATCACCACGGCTACCGATGTCCACGGAGTCAAGGCATTTGATACCGTGGCAGTGGATAAAGATCTCTGGATAGAAAATCCGGATTCTATCAAGACGCTGAATTCAGCGCTGCTGGAAAAAAAGAAGATCTATCTCATCGATCCGATGAAGATTATAAGCCCTTTTTACGAGGACATTCCATTTATTGAGGTTCTTGAAGACTTTTCACTGATTCAGGAAAACACAGGGAGCTGTCCTGCGGTTTACGTTGGTGATCAGATTATGCCTGCGCAACCGGGGCTTCTCATTATGAGGCCACTCACGCTTGTGGTTGGAATCGGCTGCAACCGGGGAACGGATTTTGAGGAACTCAGAGACGGTCTTGAAACCGTCTTCGAGAAATTTAAGCTTTCAATGAAGAGCCTTCGCAATCTGGCTACGATAGAATTAAAAAAGGATGAAAAAGGTCTCATAAAACTGGGGAAAACATTGGATGTTCCCATACGTTATTTTTCATCAAGGGAGTTAGGTTTCGTAAAAGGCCTCGAAAATCCATCACAGATGGTAAAAAAATATACCGGTACGGAGGGTGTATGCGAAGCGGCAGTTCTTCTTTCGGCGGGGGCCGAACGGCTACTGATTCCCAAGCAGATATTCAAAAACATGACCCTGGCCGTGGCCCGGGTGAGCTCTACGTTGTAGGAACCGGGCCGGGCGCCATGGAACATATGTCCCAAAAGGCCATAGAAGTTCTTCAGAGAGCTCAGGTAGTGGTTGGATACAAAACATATATCGAATTGATTGGCGAACTTTTGGAAGGTAAAGAGATCGTCTTTACCGGGATGCGGGACGAGATAAAAAGAGTCAATCGGGCGCTGGATGAAGCCATGGCGGGTCAAAAGGTAGCCCTTGTCTCTGGTGGGGATTCAGGAATATACGGAATGGCCGGCCTGGTTCTGGAAATAGCCTTTCGGCGAAACATCAGTATAGCGTGGCTGAAAGAAAGCAAAAAGGGAGACTTTGATGTTCTCCTGGAGATTATTGCCGGTATTCCTGCGTTCACGGCAGCCGCAACACTCCTTGGAGCTCCTTTGATGCACGATTTTGCCTCCATAAGCCTGAGTGATCTCCTCACCCCCTGGGAGACAATTCGGGGCCGTATCGAAAAGGCGGCCCAGGGCGATTTCGTCATCATCCTTTACAACCCCAAAAGCAAAAAAAGAGACTGGCAGCTCTCCTCGGCAAAGGAGCTTATCTTGAAATACAGAAAACCGGAAACCCCTGTGGGCATCGTCTTTTCCGCTATGCGTGAGAGTCAAAAGGTAAACATTTCTATCCTCTCCAACATGGACAGTTATGAGGTAGACATGCAGACCATAATCATTATTGGAAACAGCGCTACCTTTCAGCATGGCGATTTTATGATAACCCCCAGGGGCTATTTAGAGAAATGTAAATAATGACACCGACAATTTTCCTTGGAGCTTACATAACTGATATATTAATCGGCGACCCTCGCTGGTTTCCACACCCTGTGGTCATCATCGGAAAATTCATAAATTATTTAGAAGGTAAAATCCTCACTAACTCCCCTTTACAAAAAAAGGACAAAGGGAGATTTCCGCATCACAAAATGGGCGGGATCATTCTGTGGTTCGCCGTCGTTATCCCGGTTTATCTCATCACCTGGGGAATAGTGAAGGGATGTTCCTTTATCAACCCCTGGTTCGGTGCTATTATAACAATCCTGCTCGCCTCCATGACACTGGCGACAAGATCACTCTTTGATGAAAGCAAAGTTGTGATTGATGCGTTGAGCAATGGAAATATCGTGGAAGCGCGGGAAAGACTATCAATGATTGTAGGAAGGGATACGGAAAATCTCGATGGGCAGGAAATTTACCGGGCCGTCATTGAAACGGTATCGGAAAATCTTTCAGACGGTATTGTGGCGCCTATGTTCTACCTTGCCATCGGAGGAGTGCCCCTGGCCATGGCATACAAGGCGGTTAACACCCTCGATTCCATGGTGGGATATAAAAACGAGAGATACAGGGATATGGGTTGCTTTTCCGCAAAGATAGACGATATATTCAACTGGATACCGGCAAGGCTCACAGGACTTATTATTGTATTGGCCGCCTTTATCCTGAAACTCAACTGGAAAAACTCCTGGAAAATTATGCGAAGAGACGGCAGAAATCACTCAAGTCCCAACAGCGGCATACCGGAGGCTGCAGTGGCTGGTTCCCTCGGCATACAGCTTGGTGGTAAGATTCAATATTTTGGGGAAGTTACCTATAAACCCACGATTGGCGACAGGATAAAAGGAACGGATAAAAAAGATGTAAAGAAGGCATGGGTTATCATGTTTGCATCGTCACTTTCGATGGCTGTTATCTGTGTGCTGATATTATGGTTAATACAATAATGACAATATCGTAAAAAGCCCCGCTATGCCGTTTTACGGCATTGTAATGGAAAGTAACTTTTACAAAGC
>JAGGSD010000335.1 GCA_021159265.1 Syntrophobacterales bacterium
TTTTTTTCGCATGCCCTGTCTGCGTGCCTGCCTGTCTGCCGTGCAGGCGGCACAGACAGGCTTGATCTCGAACGAAAATCTTCATAAATCAACAAAGTGACTTATAGGGGCACTGGTTATTTTCTACCTACATTGGACTGTAACAAGTTTCAAACAAAATGAGAGGCTATCAGCATTTTTTATATAAAAACCCATATAACCCGCGCTGTCTGTAATTCTTGGCTGAACGGAGATTAGTGAGGGGGGCAGTGGGTGGAAAGGAGGGAACGTAAAAACCACCCACCGCCAGGCATTTTCTAATTGTGTTTCCCTTTCAGTCGCCTTCCCGGGGATAATCCGAAAGAAAAAAGAGATCACTTATTTTGTTTTTAGTTTGCTTTTCTTTTTTTGTGTTTTTACCTGCTTCTATTTTCTCATCTTCTGATATGAAGAAATCTAATTCCTCTTTTGTACACTCGGATATAAGCGGAAGCGCAGATTCCTTATGTTTTGTTTTACTTTTAATATGTTTCATTTACTAATATTGATGGCTTCGTAAAAAGTCCAAAAACTCCCTCTCCCTTGATGGGAAAGGGTAGGGGTGAGGGTAAGAACACCGCTATTCCAAGTAGCTATGTTTCCCTTCCACCAAGGAAGGAGAAATCCGCCTTTTTACGAGACTGTCAATCTTGATGCACCCGTAAAAAGCCCACGCCGTGTCATTCTGAGGAGCGGAGCGACGAAGAATCTCGATAATATCAGATTCTTCGCTATTGCTCAGAATGACAAAAGAGTGTTTTTCAGACTTTTTACGAAAGTATCAATATCAGCTTTACACTCTTGTTTTGTAAACATATGCAATAACAGTGCCGTAGAGGCTTAGATATCTCAAGTATATGACAATCATAAGCTATTATCTTTAATTTATTGATGATTTTTCTTGGAAAATCAAATTTATGACACAGGATATTTTGAAGAGAAAATGATATTTTTGCGGATTTTACAATTTTTATGTGCGGTTATCGCACATAAAAATTGTAAATGGGTAAGGAGTTGTATATTGGGAGGGGTGAAAACACATGTGCGGAGACCGAACATATCGTTCGATATTCGCTCTATGACTGGAAATTGGAGATTTCTTCCATCTTATATTCTTTTTTCTCAAGTTTTTTTAGTTCACGAAGCAAAGTATAACGTGAAATGCCTAAACGCTGTGCTGCAACTGTTTTATTTCCCTTGCTTATTTTGAGTGTTTTGAATAATATTTTCTCTTTGATTTTCATTGTTAGCTGATCAATCAAAAGCTTATAGTCAAGAGAACCAGAGGATCTATACGAGAAGTATTCTTCCGCTGGTATTGTGATCTCCTCCGGAAATCTTGCTTTTTTGATTTCTCTGGGGAGGTTATCAGGTGTAATAAGTGTGCCTACGTTCTGCAGTATCATGATTCTTTCAATAATATTTTTAAGCTCACGGACATTTCCCGGCCATGGATACTGCATAAGAATTGCCGCAGCTTCTTTGGTGAACCCCAATACCTTCTTGCCGAATTTATCATTGAATTCTTTAATGTAATGTTGGGAAAGAAGTATAATGTCATTGCCTCTTTCTCTTAGCGGGGGTATAGTAATCGGAACAACATTTATCCTGTAAAAAAGATCTTCCCGGAATGAACCTTCGGCTACCATGCGGTTAAGATCTTTGTTTGTAGAAAATATGAATCGAACATCTACAGAAATATTTTCTGTTCCGCCAAGCCTCCTGATATAACCATCTTCCAGCATTCTCAGAAACTTTGCCTGTAGTTGAAGGTTCATATCTCCTATTTCATCTAATAGTATGGTCCCGCCATTTCCGTATTCCAAAAGACCGATTTTCTGTTTTCTTGCATCCGTAAAGGCGCCGGCCTCATGGCCAAACAATTCACTTTCCAGTAGAGTATCAGGTATTGCTGCGCAGTTAACATCGACGAAACGCTTGGATTTCCTGTTGCTCTGCTTATGAATAGCACGGGCGATCAATTCCTTACCGGTGCCGCTTTCTCCCCGTATCAGTATATTTGTGTCGTGTCTTGCTACTTCTTTGACCACATGAAAAATGCACCGCATTTTCCTGGAATTGCCAATGATATTATGAACCCCCAGGAGTTTATCCTCTCGTTCCTTAAGCAGTTCTACTTTTGTCTGAAGAGATTTTGCTTCAATGGAAAGGAGAGAATGCATAATGGCATTATCATAAGATGCTGCCGCATTATTGACCAGGATGTCCAGAATATTAACTTCATCCGGGCAATAATCACCCTTTCTTTTTGCAAGGTAAAGTGCCCCTTTAAACTTGTCCTTAATTTTTAAGGGGATAGCAATTTCAGAAGAATAACCATCGAAAAGGGGTGTCATTAGCGAATCTTGCGGGATATCTTGAGTTACAACCGTTTCTGTGTCGAGAGCTTTTTTTATAATACTATGATTTATTTTTGAAAAATATTCTTTCTTGTCATCTATAAGAATTTTCTCGCCATTACTTACAAGAGACTTGTTCTTTGTGACATCTACAAAGTATATCAGACCCTTGTCGGCTTCGCTTATTTTCAGGGCATTTGTAATAACTATATGCGTTTTATCTAAATCATAATTGGCATGTAGTTCTGAAACAGCTTTGTGCAGGATGGACAATCGTTCTATTTGTTTTCGATTATTCTCAAATAAGCCCGTATTGTGTATGACTATACCTATTTGATTTGCAAAGGTAAGAAGAATATTTATTTCATCAATGGAGAATTTTGTTTTTTCCCTGGACCAGAGGGAAATAATACCAATAACTTCATCTTTCACTTTCAGAGCCGAATAAAACGTAGAGCCTCTCTTGTAAAACTGTGTTATCTTGCGATCCGTTTCTGTAATCCGATGATCTTTTTCAGAATCCTCGAGGATCATATAGTACCCGCTTTTTGCCACTCTCGTTTCAAAACAGTCATGCTTCTCTAAATTAAGATTACGAGAAAAGGCATGCCTGGCTTCGTCAACGTTATAATTTTTAACCACCTTGGTTATTAAATTTTTTTTTGCTTCATCAAAAAGACAAATAATGCCTTTTTGAAATCCCATTGTTTCTACAACTTCGTCCAGTATTTTCTGAAGGATATCATCAACGCTTGATGGTGAAGTCAGAAAAGTACTGATGCGGAAAAACCCATTAAGAAGTCTTTCTGTAGAATAAAAAGAATCATACATAATGCACTCTCATAAAATCACTTATACTTCAGGTATATTTTCTGTCGGGAAACAACCCCGGTATTACAATATGACCATAAAAGAGATTGGCGTGATTAATCTGAGATTGTCAACCGTTTTGGTTTACCTCCTCGTATCTTGCAAGAGTGAACAGCATGTCGGCCAGCCTGTTTAGATATTGGTTGATCATATTATTATTTATTATACCTTCGTTTTTTAATTTTGCCGCTTTTCTTTCCGCTCTTCTGATAATTGTTCTGCCCACGTCTATTTGAGCAGAGACAACTGTCTCACCCGGATAAATAAATTCGTTTTTCATTGTAAACTTTTTTTGAAGTTCTTCTATGATGTTTTCTAAATGGTCTGCATCTTCCTGAGAAATAGTATGGCTAAGTTTATGATAATCCTCTGGAAGAGTAGAAAGTTCGGAACCCATAACAAGGAGCTTTTTCTGAACATCTAATATGATATCTTTAATTTTCTGATTTTTTGTTCCTGCTCTTGCTACCCCAAGTGCAGAACTTGCCTCATCAAGTACGCCGTAAGTTTCGGGTCTCGGATCGAATTTCGGAACTCTCTGACCGCCAAGCAAACTTGTTTCTCCCATATCTCCCTTTTTTGAAAATTTCATTTTTTCATCCTTTCAATATAAATATTTACAATTTTAATAACCGCCTCGGAGTTATTATAAACTTGCCTTGTTATTTCTTCCATTGTTAGTTGCTTTTCCTGGAGACCATGACCGTAATTATCCACTGAGCAGAGAGATGCATAAGGTAAATCCATTTCTTTTGCAATTATAGCTTCGCTCGCCATTGTCATTCCCACAAGATCGGCAAACTGTGCCATCATAGAGATTTCAGCTCTGGTTTCAAGCCTTGGGCCTGTGGTTTGCCAGTAAACCCCTCCGTCCATAACCTTGATGCCACAGTTACGAGCCGCCTCGATCAATTTCCTCCTGATTTCTTCATTGATCGTTGGTGTGATATGCACAGCTTTATTGCTGTAAATGGTTGGCCCCCCTGAAGGCATAATATAGTCATCAGGTACCACGAACATTCCGGGTTCTAAACACATTTTCAAAGAGCCCGTGGAATTGATACCGATTACTTCTTTAACCCCCATATTTTTTAATGCCTTAAGATTGGCCTGATGATTAATCAAATGGGGAAGGATATAATTCTCGGGGTCTTTGCCGTGTCTTGGTATGAAGGCAATCGCATCGGAGAGTAAAACGAGTGCTCTGCCGAATTCATTTTTCACTATTCTTTGTTCAAAATCTTGAAAAATTCTCTTACCGCGCAGACAAATTGTGCCGGAGATAATACCCAGCATTTTATATTGTTTCCCTTCATTGAATAGTTTTGAGAAAACTTCTATCAGAATCCTTCTGTCCTGTCAAAATACTTCTAAAACAATATCTGTTTTTGGGTGAGATAATGGACTTATTATTTAAGCGGATATTTGATATAAGGAAAAGATATTTATTTCGCAAGCGCTCAGGCTCAAGCCTGCCCTGGCGCGACTTGATGCGCATTCCCGGCACAATCGTACTGAATGTTGCGCCCAGAGTTTTTACGCAATGGGACCGGAAAGTCAGGTCGGGGGCAGGTGTTCAAGGTTCAATGTTCAAGGTTGCTTTGGGGGAGATTTGCTTTTTGTCTGTTTGTATTGTTCTCTCCAGAGTTTGTTTTATTGTTCACTAACCGTGAACATGACACAACTTGAATAGAGACCTTTGCATAACGTTCCCTTTTGCCTAATTTCTGCGTCAGGCTCAAATTTTAATCCTCGAAATATCCAATATATTCCTGT
>JAGGSD010000294.1 GCA_021159265.1 Syntrophobacterales bacterium
TTCACGGCTTGAAATTGGAAATTAGAAATTCGGGAGAAAAGCTTGAGGCCAAATTTCCAATTTCTATTTTCTAATTTCGACGTTCAGTGAACGCTTACTAAATTCTTTTGCCATTTTTGCAAGAACTTTACAACTAACGGACTAAAGTATTACTGATATATTTCTTATTCCAATGTTCTTTCAACCTCTTCCTGTGTATAGGCTTCGATAATATCCCCCACCTTGATGTCATTAAAACCTTCCAGACCAATACCACATTCAAAACCTGAAGGTACTTCCTTGGCATCATCTTTAAATCTCTTGAGGGACACTATTTTGCCATCATAAATTACAACACCGTCTCGCATCAGTCTGATATTGGAATTCCTCAACACTTTGCCGTCTATTACGTAGCTTCCTGCAATTGCTCCAATTTTGGGCACCTTAAAGAGATCCCGAACCTCCGCGCGGCCCTGAAAAATCTCTTCATAGACAGGTTCAAGTAACCCCGACATCCCGGCTTTCACATCAGCTATGATATTGTATATTACATCGTAAAATTTAATCTCCACTCCTTCTTTTTCGGCCAGCTCACTAACCCTTGAATCAGGTCGCACATTAAATCCAATAATAATGGCATCGGATGCTGATGCCAGGAGAACATCCGTCTCTGTAACAGCGCCCGTCGAGCTATGAATAATCTTGAGTTTCACATCATCTGTGCTCAACTTATTAAGTGCGTCTGAGAGCGCCTCTATGGAACCCTGGACATCTCCTTTAATAATAACATTAAATTCCCTGACTCCTTCTTGTATCTTTTTATAAAGCTGTTCGAGAGTAATTTTTGAAGTCTTTGAAAGTTCTTTTTCCCTTTCTTTGATACTCCAGTATTCGGCAATATTACGCGCCTTTCTTTCGTCTTCAACACAGGTGAAATTCACGCCCGCTTTCGGGACCTTGGAAAAACCAATGACCTCGACCGGCATCGAAGGCCCGGCTTCTGTTACCCTCTGCCCCTGATCATTTATCAAGGCTCTGACCCTGCCATACTCTGCTTTAGAAACAAAGGCATCTCCTTCTCTCAAAGTACCTTCCTGAATGATAACCGTGGCTACAGGACCCCTTCCCTTATCTATGGCTGCCTCAATGATAATGCCCGTTGCAGATCTATCAGGATCTGCCTTCAGTTCCATTATATCAGCCTGGAGAAGAATTAATTCCAGGAGATTTTCTATTCCCGTTCTCTTCTTTGCCGAAACCTCCGCATATATGGTATCACCCCCCCATTCTTCCGGTACAAGACCTAATTCGGAGAGTTTTTGTTTAATTTGATCCGGATTCGCCCCCGGCTTGTCAATTTTATTTATTGCCACAATTATGGGCACTTCTGCCGCTCTTGAATGGTTAATTGCTTCAATGGTCTGGTCCATAACACCATCATCGGCAGCCACTACGAGCACCACGATATCTGTAACCTGCGCGCCCCTCGCCCTCATTGATGTGAAAGCTTCATGCCCCGGAGTATCTACAAACACGATGTCTCTGTCATTAACATGTACCTGATATGCCCCGATTGCCTGCGTAATTCCCCCCGCTTCTCCATCAATAACATGTGTTTCTCTTATTACGTCCAGGAGAGACGTTTTGCCATGGTCAACATGTCCCATAACCGTCACCACAGGAGCTCTTGGTTTGAGTTTTTCCGGCAAAGCTTCTACTTTTATGGCAAATTCATCATATTCAGCACCAATACGCTCAACTTGATATCCAAAATCACTGGCAACAATTGTTGCCACATCGATATCAATAAATTGATTAATCGTGACCATTGTACCAAGAGAAATCAGCTTACTTATTACCTCACTTGATTTCACGCCCATCTTTTTTGCAAGATCACCAACTGTTATTGTCTCTCCTATCTTTATCCTTCTTTTAATAGCCTTGGGAGTTGTAATCTCCGTCTTTTTCATCTTTAAGACGGCCTCTTTTTTCCTCGGCTTAAATATTAACTCTCTGTTTTCTGCTATTTCTTTCCTGGGATATCGTGATTTCTTTCCAATTCTCTGTTTTGTAAACGCCTTCTTCCCGGCATCCGGCAGTTTATCAACTACTACCTCAACGGATCGTTTCTCTTTTTTCAAAGGCTTTTTATAATCAGGTTTCTGTGGTTTTTCTGTCTTACGCGAAACTTCTTTTTCCTTCTCTGCCGGTTCTGCTCTCTTCGGGACTTCTTTCACTTTATGTGTTTCAGGCTCTCTTGAAACTGCTTTTTGTTCTTCTATTGATTTAGCTTTTTCTTTCTCTGCAGCCTCTGCTTTTGTATCTGTGACTTTGGCCTCAGGAACTTCCTTTTTCTCTCCCTGCTTTTCCTCATCTCCTGTTTTTTCTACACTCTCTTCTTTTGCTTCAACCGGTTTGACTTCTTCTGATGGTTTCTGAATCACCCTTCTTCTTCTTATAACACCCGATTTTACCCGTTTTTCCACAACCTCACGAACCACACCAAGGGTAAATTCTTCTCGTATTCTCTCAACATCGTGCTCCTCAAGTGTACTTGAATGAGACTTCACAGCTATACCAAGTTTTTCTATACGTGATATAAACACTTTACTATCTACATCAAACTCTTTGGCTAACTCGTATACTCTTATTTTAGACATTCCTTGAAACTCCTGGTTATTTTGATCATCAGGCCCTAAGAGGTTTGTTCATTATTCCCATCAGCTATAATTTTTTCCGCTTCTTCAATCCACTCCGCCGCTTTTTCTTTGCTCATCCCTTCTATTGAAGTCAATGACGCTAACATTTCAGGATTTGCTGAAGCCAGCGTTTCAACATTCTTCAAACCCTCTCTGTATAAAAGTTCCGCTGTGCTTTCATTCATCCCCGGAATTTTCAAGAGGGTCGTATATCCTTCATTTTCCTGTTCTTCAAGCAGTGATTCACTTTTAACGTCAATTTTCCATCCAGTGAGACGCGCAGCCAATCTCACATTTTGCCCACTCTTCCCAATAGCCAGAGAAAGCTGATCGTTCGGGACAATAACATCCATGGATCGTGCATCCTCATCCATGAATACCCGGTCTACCTTTGCCGGAGACAGGGCACTGCAAACATATGTTACCTGGTCATCAGCAAAAGGTACAATATCGATCTTCTCACCCCTTAATTCCTGTACCACACTCTGGACACGAGAGCCCCTCATACCAACGCAGGCACCGACAGGGTCTATATCTCTGTCTTGCGTTTTAACGGAGATTTTCGACCTGTTCCCAGGCTCTCTCGCCACATTTACTATTTCGATTAATCCCTCAGAAATTTCAGGAACTTCCATCTCAAATAGAGACCTGATAAACCCTGGGTGCGTTCTGGAAAGTATGATCTGCGGGCCTTTGGATATTCTTTTTATCTCACATATATATGCCCGGATTCTTTCTCCCCTTTTAAATATCTCTTTTCGAATTTGCTCGGCAGGTGGAATAACTCCTTCAGCTTTGCCCAGGTTAACGATAATGTTTCCCCCTTCAAACCTCTGGACAAAACCGTTGGTTAGCTCTCCTTTTCTGTTCTTATATTCTTCATAAATCATATCCCGCTCTGCATCTCTTACCTTTTGGATAATGATCTGCTTGGCTGACTGAACAGCAATTCTTCCAAAGGTATTTGCTTCTATTTTTACACCAAGACTGTCACCCGGCTCCGCATCTTCATCCAGAGTTTTTCTGGCTTCTTCAATGGAAATCTGTGTATCGGGATTTAAAACATTTTCTACAACAGTCATAAACCTGAAGACCTCGATTTCTCCTATTTCTTCATTGTAATGTGATTCCATATCCAGGGTTTGTCCCAGTTTCTTTTTTGCAGCGGTTAATACGGCTGTTTCCAACGCTTCAATAATTATTTCTTTGGCTATGCCCTTATCCCTACCCATCTGATCAATCAGGCGCTTAAGGTCTGGCAACATGTAAAAGCCCTCCATATTCTATTAAACCCAGTCTTACACCAGCCCTGAAGGCTCGTCGCAGACTGCGCGGGTTTTCTGCTTCTCATTATTATACCTTCTGCAAAATCCGAGTTCAAAGTTGATGGTCTCGTAAAAAGTCCCGCTATGCCGTTTTACGGCATTATAATGAGAAGGAAATCAGACCCTTTTCCGAAATGAACACAATTCATGCAATGTCATGTAATAACAATGCCTTATACCATTTTTATCAAAATGACTTCCTTGAAAGCGCCACTATGCCATTTTACGGCATTATAATGGAAAGGAAATCAGACCCTTTTCCGAAATGAACACAATTCATGCAATGTCATGTAATAACAATGCCTTATACCATTTTTTTCAAAATGACTTCCTTGGAAGTCCACGCCGTGTCATTCTGAGGAGCGGAGCGACAAAGAATCTCAATGATTTCAGATTCTTCGCTATCGCTCAGAATGACAAAAGGATGTTTTTATGACTTTTTACGAAACTGTCAAAGTTCATACTCGAGATTTGCTTTAGACACAATTTCTCTCGGTATGTGATAAAGTTTTCCCCCCTCATCTACAATGAGAGTTTTGTTTTCGCCTTCCTGTATGAAGTCTGTCAGCTTACCACAAAACTTTCTTTTTCCAGAAAGAATTTTCTTTACCTGAACCGTTACCCTGGATCCCCTGTATTTTAGAAAGTCTTTGTCCTTTAAAAGGGGACGATTCAGCCCTGGTGATGATATTTCAAGGGTATAAGGACCGGGCGGGATATCGTGGATATCCAGTAAATCTCCGACACTATTGCTGATTTCTGCGCAATCATCCAGAGTAATGCCGTTTTCTTTATCAATATAGATCCTTACAACCCACCGGGATTTCATTTTAAGACATTCAATATCTATTAACTCCATCAATTCAGATTCGATAACCGGTTCTACCAAATCTATCACTTTTTGCCTGTATGTTTGACGCATATTATCCATATATGTATGACTCTGTTGGTTTAAGGTCTTTTTGCCCAATCTCTGCGTTATGCTCAAAAAATAATCCTCGGAATATCAACTATATGC
>JAGGSD010000143.1 GCA_021159265.1 Syntrophobacterales bacterium
GCGCAGACCATTGCTTTCATGGAGGGAGTCCCGCAGCTGATTGTCAAGTTATTATACGGAAGCGGTTTACGAATTATGGAGGCAGTTCGCCTTAGAGTGCAAGATATAGATTATGAGCTCAAATGCCTCACTGTTCGTTCAGGCAAGGGTGCAAAGGATCGGGTTACGACTTTCCCGACTTCAGTAATTCCATTACTTGAGAATCATCTTTCGAGGGTTAAGCTTATCCATAAACAGGACCTGGATCAGGGGCACGGGGAGGTCTTTATGCCAAATGCTCTCGCAAGAAAATATCCAAATGCCGCAAAGGAATGGAATTGGCAGTATGTGTTTCCCGCTCGCAATCTTGCCGTCGATCCGCACAGCGGCAAAGTACGACGGCACCATGTCGATCCCAGCGTTATCAACAAGGCAATCAAGGTGGCTGTACGTAAGGCAGGGCTGACGAAACGAATAAGCGCTCGCACTTTCCGGCACAGCTTTGCCACTCATCTTCTTCAGCGCGGCACCGATATCCGGACTATACAGGCATTGTTGGGACACAGGGATGCAGCCACAACCATGATATACACTCATGTGCTGCAGCAAGGGGGACAGGGTGTGTCCAGTCCTCTCGATGACCTTGATATCTAAAGATTGTGAGTTGAGATATGGACAACATGAAAACAAAGAGTATGCTTATCGGCATCAGCGGCGGCGTTGACAGCGCTGTTGCGGCATCGATTCTGAAAGAAAAAGGCTTCCACGTTGAAGGCCTCTACATATACAACGGATTCCCGACGAGGGCTGAAGAAGATGCTGTAAACGTTGCTAAACGGCTATCGATTCCACTTCACAGGATTGATATTTCGGAATCTTTCAAAAAAGACATCGTTGATTACTTTGTGTCGGAATATCTGGCAGCACGAACCCCGAACCCTTGTATCGTGTGCAACAAGAAAATCAAGTTTAAATATCTTCTTGAAGCAGCGGAGGAAAGGGGAATCGATTATATTGCCACAGGTCACTACGCCCGCGTCGAAAATACATGTGGTGAAAACGGATTCAGACTCAAAAGAGGCATTGACAAACAAAAGGACCAGTCTTATTTTCTTTTTGAGCTTGGGCAGAAAGAGCTTTCACGAATAATTTTCCCCAATGGGAATAAAACAAAGGAAGAAATAAAGAATAAATCCAGGAATCTCGGCTTCGGATCTTTATCTGAGATGGAAAGCCAGGAGATCTGTTTTATCCCTGATAACAATTACAGGGGCTTTATTGAAAACTACACAAAAGGTGCGATTTTCCATCCCGGGAATATTGCGGACAGAAAAGGTAATGTCGTCGGAAGGCATCGGGGCATTCATTCTGTTACCATCGGTCAGAGGAGAGGGCTTAACATTGCTTCGGAACGACCTTATTATGTTCTGGAAATCGCAAGAGATAAAAATGAGGTAATCGTGGGGAGGGAGGAAGATCAGTTCTTTGGCGGATTGATCGCGGGAAATGTTTCATGGATTTCTCCCGATTACGCCGCTGCCGGCAATCTGAAGGTTACAACTCACATCAGATACCGCCACAGGGGTGTTGAGTCTGAGATCAAGATTTTGCCTTCAAACAAGCAAAGCGAAAATCGCGTTTCAATTAAATTTGATAAGCCTCAGAAAGCGGTTGCCCCCGGCCAGGCGGCCGTCTTCTACCGGGGTGATATTCTCGTCGGTGGAGGATGGATAGAAAAGGGGGTGCATCTTGGTTAAGTTTGCCATCGCTACCTTAGGCTGCAAGGTTAATCAGTACGAATCCGCGGGAATAATCGAAGGGCTGGAAGGGAGAGGCTTTTCTAATGTCCCCTTCGACTCTGAAGCCGACATCTATATTGTGAATACCTGCACGATTACGGCTAAAACAGATTATCAATCCAGACAACTGATCAGAAGGGCAAACAGAAAAAGCCCTTCGGCATCAATCATTGTCACGGGATGTTACGCGCAGATTGCGCCTCATGAACTTGCCGGCCTTGCGGGTGTACGAGCGGTGGTGGGAATTGAAGAAAAAGAGAATATTCCTTTTACAATTAACGAACTTATCAAAGGTACACATAAGATTATTACCAGCGATATCAGCCTGAAAAAAAATTACTCCGGACTTTTCGCAAGCAAATTTCCCGGGCACACAAGGGCTTTTCTTAAAATTCAGGATGGATGCAACGCATTTTGCAGCTATTGCATTATACCTTACGCACGTGGTAGAAGCAGGAGTCTTCCCGAAAATGATGTGATAAAACAGATCAAAGATTTGAACGATGCAGGTTATCGTGAAGTCGTCCTCACGGGGATTCATCTCGGTATTTACGGCCATGATCTGTCACCTTTTACGAGTTTCCTGAATTTATTGAGAAAGATAGAAGATGCCGATATTATCGAGAGACTGCGTATCAGCTCCATCGAACCTGTGGAGATAACAGATGGGCTGATTAATCATATAAAGAACTCGAGGATAATCTGCAGGCATCTTCATATACCCCTCCAGAGCGGTGATGACAGGATCCTGAATTTAATGAAAAGAAATTATAACACGCGTCAATTCAGAAATCGGATTGAAAAGATATTAGATGCCGTTCCTGAAATAGCCATCGGCATGGATGTTATGGTAGGATTTCCGGGAGAAGGAGAAAAAGAATTTAACAACACCAGGGATTTCGTGGAGAGTATTCCCCTTGCGTACCTGCACGTTTTTCCCTATTCCAGACGTCCCGGTACCGAGGCATCACAATTTCCCGATCAGGTTGATGAATCCATCAAGAAAGAACGGGGTAAAATATTGCGGGATATGGGAAAGAAAAAAAGGATGGAATTCAACAAAATGTTTATTGGAAAAAAACTTTCTGTTTTAGTAGAGAATACAAAGGACGGAGAGACGGGATTTATGAAAGGCTTTTCAGACAATTATATCCCCGTTCTCATTCCGGCCGGTAATGTTTCGATGAGCAATCACATCGTAAAAGTTAGAGCTGAAAGCTTAACAGGAGGAAAAATACTTGGAAGAAAACCGATTAATTTCTGAGAGCAGGGTAAAAGATCTCAACAATCTGGCAGAAATTCTCTCATTTACCTTCAATGATATATCTTTACTGGATAAAGCCCTCACACACAAATCATTTGCAAACGAAAATCAGGATTTACATTACAATGATAATGAAAGACTGGAATTTCTTGGGGATGCCGTTCTGGAACTTTGTATCACTGATATATTGATGAAAAAATTTCCTGACGACACTGAAGGACAACTTTCAAAATTGAGAGCATCCGTTGTAAATGAACAGCCCCTCGCAGAGCTTGCAAGGCAATTTCATGTCGGCGACTTTCTCCTTCTTGGCAATGGGGAGGAGTGCTCCGGCGGAAGGACCAAAAATTCTATTCTGGCAAATGCAGTTGAGGCTATTATCGCATCGATTTACCTTGATGGAGGCTATGAAAAGACACTTTTATTTATCAATGAAGTATTTCAGCCTTTAATTACAAAATGGGCGAAAGTTCCTTTTTACCATGATTATAAAACTTCTCTTCAGGAGAAGAGCCAAGGCAGGTTTAAGATTATACCAAGATATAAATTAGTCCGCGAATATGGCCCGGACCATGACAAGACGTTTCAGATACAGGTCTCCATCGCGGACATTATTTCAGCAACCGGTCTGGGAAAGAGTAAAAAGGAAGCCGAGCAGGAAGCAGCAAAAAAGGCCCTGGAAGAGCTGGACAAGATTGATAACGGGATATAATGGCTCATAAGATCATACCCATATTTGTTATTTATAGGGGGTGTCCTAACCGTTGCGTATATTGCAATGAGAGAATCACCGCCGGAGATTACCCCGGCAGGATTACTGAAGACCTGTTCAGGAGAATCGTCGATAAGCATTTAAAGAGTCTTGATGAACACGTGTATATACAGATTGCTTTTTACGGAGGCAATTTCACCGGGATAGACATGAATTATCAGACTGAACTCCTGGAATATGCCGAATCCTATATACGTAAAGGTCTCGTGAATTCCATCAGGATATCAACAAGACCCGACTATATTGACGAGGATCGAGCAGAGCTTCTCAAGAACTACCATGTCAAAACAGTGGAGATCGGTGCACAGTCGATGGTCGATGAGGTTTTGAATCTCTCAAACAGAGGTCATTCTTCGGGTGATGTCAGACGTGCCATGGAGATTTTAAAAGCGCGGGGATTTGAAACAGGGATCCACCTCATGGCGGGGCTTCCGGGAGATACGGAAGAGAGATTCAGATATACGGTAGAAGAAACCGTAAAACTACATCCCCACATGGTAAGAATTCATCCCACTATTGTATTTCAAGATACGGCGCTGGCGAAGTCTTATCAAAAAGGAGAATACAAGCCGATAAGCATGGCTGATGCAATCAAACTCTGCAAATACGCCCTGGGAAAATTTGAAACGGCAAATATTCCCGTTATCAGGGTCGGCCTGCAGATGACCAGGAAAATGGAAAGGGAAGGAAGTATTATTGCAGGACCCCATCATCCTGCTTTCCGATCACTTGTGGAGGGATCGATATTTCTCGACATGGCATCGAAACTCTTAAAATCTGCAGGTCCTGGCAAGGGAATCGCCACATTTTCGCTTAATCCAAAAGATGTTTCAGATTTCCGGGGCATGAGAAATCAAAATATAAAATCCATAAAAGAGCATTTTGATGTAACAGAAATTTCGATCAGGGAAGATCCAAAACAGGAAAGGGGAACTCTCGCTTTGGTGATTAATGGAAAAATAAGTAAACTCTCAAAAACCCAAAGTTTGATGCACTCATAAAAAGCCCCGCTATGCCGTTTTACGGCATTATAATGAAAAGTAACTTTCAGCGCAGCTACTCAGATGCATCAAACATCAACCTGCCTGTGTTACGGCAGGCAGGTCTGCGTTTTTACCGTATGGGTAGGGGAGGTTTTAACCTCCCTTCACGGTTCGACTGAGCGATTCGATTAAGCTCGCCGAAGAC
>JAGGSD010000190.1 GCA_021159265.1 Syntrophobacterales bacterium
ATATGTAGGGGCCGATGCCCCTATCGGCCTTAAACATGCTTTGTAAAAGTTACTTCCCCTTATAATGCCGTAAAACGGCATAGCGGGACTTTTTACGCGTTCATCAATTTTTAATACTCGTTATTTCTTCTTTATTCGTGATTTTCTGTCCCCGGCATGGCTGTAAAAGGTTCTTGTTGGCGCGAATTCGCCAAGCTTATGCCCGACCATATTTTCCGTAACAAAAACCGGGATAAATTTTTTTCCATTATGCACAGCAAATGTATGTCCTACAAACTCGGGTGTAACCATTGAACGGCGGGACCATGTTTTTATTACAGTTCTGCTCCCTGTTTCTTCGGCGTTTTCTACCTTGCGAAGCAAATTTTCATCAATATACGGACCTTTCTTTACTGAACGTGCCACCCTTTAACCTCTTCTCTTTATAATGTACTTGTCTGAGTGTTTTTTCTTTCTCGTTTTATAACCCTTTGTGGGCACACCCCACGGAGTACAGGGATGTCTTCCGCCGGATGATTTTCCCTCTCCTCCACCCATAGGATGATCAACAGGATTCATTACAACACCACGAACTTTAGATCGCCTCCCCAACCACCGCGTTCTGCCTGCCTTGCCGATACTGACATTTTCATGATCAATGTTTCCTATCTGTCCAATTGTAGCCTTACATTCCATAAGAATCTTTCTGACCTCCCCTGATGGAAGCCTGATCTGCGCATACGTTCCTTCCTTCGCCATAAGTTGAGCATATGAACCAGCGCTCCTTATTAATTGTCCTCCTTTACCAATTTTAAGTTCAACATTATGTATATGAGAGCCTAATGGTATATTTTTTAAAGGAATCGCGTTGCCCGGTTTTATATCCGCTCTCTCACTACTGATTACTGTGTTTCCTACTTCAAGGCCAAGGGGCCACAGTATATATCTCTTTTCACCATCAGAGTAATGAAGAAGAGCAATCCGGGCAGATCGATTTGGATCGTATTCTATGGATGCAACTTTTGCAGGAATATCCACTTTTTCGCGTCTGAAATCAATCAGGCGGTATTTCCTTTTATGCCGTCCGCCTATATGTCTGCTTGTTATTCGTCCCCGATTGTTCCGTCCTCCCGTTCTTTTCAGCGGTCTCAGGAGACTCTTTTCCGGTTCAGTTGAGGTTATTTCATCAAATGTCAGGCCAGCTTGAGACCGCCGACTCGGCGATGTTGGTTTATATACTTTAATTCCCATTGATTCTTGCCTTTTTTCTATTCAAAGATGTCCACGCTACTTCCGAGAGGAAGGCTAATAATTACTTTTTTCCAGTCTTTTCCCTTACCCACGGTTCGCCCCAATCTTTTTTTCTTACCTGTTACATTAATCGTTCGCACTCCCATGACTTTCACTTTAAAGATTTTTTCAACGGCATTGCGAATATCAATCTTCGTAGCTTTGCGGTTAACTATGAAAACATATTTATTCTCCTCATCCCTTGCAATTGTGGTTTTTTCTGTAACAAGTGGTCTCTTAATGACGGAATATAAATCCATTATGACAACAACGCCCTTTCTATCATCTTTACAGAAGGTTCTAACATAACAAGATTATCATATTTTAAAAGATCATATACATTAATACCCTCTGACCGCATCATCTTAACATCTTTGATATTTCTGGAAGACTTTTCAAGTATTGGATCCGACTTATCCAATACAAAAAGAACATTCTTCAATCCGAATTTATCGAGCACTTCCTTAAATATTTTTGTCTTTATTTCCTCCATCGGGAAATTCTTGAGGATCAACATCTTATCTGCTCTAACCTTTAAACTCAGGGCTGACCTGAGAGCTGCTTTTCTCATCTTTTTGGGAACCTTGTAAGAATAATCTCGCGGTACAGGACCAAACACAATGCCACCACCCCTCCAGATAGGAGACCTTATAGTGCCGGCCCTGGCTCTTCCTGTTCCTTTTTGACGCCACGGCTTTCTACCGCCTCCCCTGACATCGCTTCGGCCTTTTGTCGACGCGGTGCCTTTTCTCTTCGAGGCCATCTGCATTTTTACAACTTCATATATTAAATGTTCTCTGATTGGCTCTCCAAAAACAGAATCGCTAAGTTCTAATTCGGAAACTTTTCTTTTTTCAATATCATATACATTTAAAACCGACACTTTTACCAACTTTCTTATGTTACACTATTAATTATGATAATACCGCTTTTACTGCCTGGGACAGCTCCCCTTACCAGGATTAAGTTCCTGCCGGCATCGACTCCCACTACAATAAGACGTTGTGTGGTTTGCCTTTTGTTACCCATCTGCCCTGGCAACTTTGTTCCTTTAAATACCCGTGAAGGATATGCACTGGCCCCTATAGATCCGGGTGCTCTGTGAAACATTGAACCATGAGTAGACCTGCCACCATGGAACCCATGCCTTTTTATAACTCCGGCGAAACCTTTCCCCTTTGTTATTCCGATCACGTCTACACGATCACCAATTTCGAAGATATCCGCTTTTAGCTCCTGCCCAACTTCATAATTACCTGGAGATTTCACACGGAACTCTCTGAGAAATCGAAAATATCCTTTACCTGCTTTTTCAAAGTGACCCTTCAGAGGTTTTGTCACTTTCTTTTCTTTCTGACGGCCAAAACCCAATTGTATGGCATCATAATTGTCAGTTTCTTTCGTCTTTTTCTGGATAACAACGCAGGGACCTGCCTCTATAACGGTTACCGGAACAGCAGCGCCATCCTCCCAGAATATCCGGGTCATACCCAATTTTCTACCAATAAGCCCTTTTTCCATAACACTTATGATCTCTTAATAGATGTCTCTGTTGATTTAAGGTCTTTTCGCCCAATTTCTGCGTTATACTCAAAAAATAATCCTCGGAATATCAACTCTATATGCCTGCGGTCTTCGGCGTGAGCTCAGCTTTCGATGAACTCAGTCGAACCGTTATTTTTTTCGCATGTCCTGTCTGCGTGCCTGCCTGTGCGTGTCCGCACGCAAACAGGCAACGCACAGGCGGGCTTGATCTTGAACGAAAATCCTCATAAATCAACAAAGTCATAGATTATAATTTTGAACAAAAAAGAGGGGATGGATTTCCCAAACACCACCCCCTACCATATGCCGGGATTACAACTTTATTTCAACGTCGACACCAGCGGAAAGATCCAATTTCATCAGGGTATCCACAGTTGCCTGTGTCGGCTCAATAATATCTATAATTCTCTTATGTGTCCTGATCTCAAACTGCTCTCTCGATTTTTTATCAACGTGGGGTGATCTATTTACACAATACTTGTTTATCCTGGTAGGAAGAGGAATAGGCCCGGCAACACGCGCGCCTGTTCTCTCCGCGGTTTCAACTATATCCCGCGCTGACCGATCTAACAGCTTATAGTCGTAAGCTCTGAGCCGAATTCTAATCTTTTGGTTTTCCATATTCCTTATACAATCGCTACTCTAAAATTTCACTCACTACTCCGGCGCCAACAGTTCTTCCGCCTTCACGAATAGCAAATCTCAGTTGGACTTCCATTGCTATAGGTGTAATTAACTGAGCCTCCATCTCCACATTATCGCCTGGCATAACCATCTCTACACCCTCAGGCAATGTTGCAACACCGGTAACATCCGTTGTCCGGAAGTAAAACTGGGGACGGTATCCTGAAAAGAAAGGCGTATGTCTTCCGCCTTCTTCTTTTGTCAGAACGTAAACCTGCGCCTTGAATTTTGTGTGAGGGGTAATCGATCCGGGCTTTGCCACAACCTGCCCTCTCTCAACCTCGTCACGTTTTGTGCCCCTGAGGAGCACGCCAATATCATCACCCGCCCTGCCTTCATCCAAGGTTTTGCGGAACATTTCCACACCTGTGCAAACCGTCTTAAATGTTGGCTTGATGCCAACTATTTCCACCTCTTCTCCGGTTTTTATGATACCCCTGTCTACCCTGCCGGTGACAACTGTGCCACGACCGGAAATACTGAACACATCGCCAACCGGCATAAGGAACGGTTTATCCAGATCACGCTCAGGTTCAGGAACGTAGTTATCAACCGCTTCCATTAGTTCCCAGATGCTCTTGACATCTTCCGACTCGGGATCATCGCTCTCAAGAGCCTTCAGGGCAGATCCCCGGATAATGGGAATGTCATCACCGGGAAAATCATACTCAGTCAAAAGTTCTCTTACCTCAAGCTCAACGAGATCGAGCAATTCAGGATCATCAACCAAATCAACCTTGTTTAAATAAACGACAATATAAGGAACCTGAAC
Organism: Syntrophobacterales bacterium; assembly: GCA_021159265.1. Classification (GTDB taxonomy): domain Bacteria; phylum Desulfobacterota; class Syntrophia; order Syntrophales; family UBA6807; genus UBA3084. Next base: position 4,271 of record JAGGSD010000190.1, read on the forward strand.
CTGTCTTGCCAGAAGAATGTGTTCCCTCGTTTGGGGCATCGGACCATCTGAGGCAGCCACCACAAGAATTGTTCCATCCATATGAGCGGCTCCCGAAATCATATTTTTGATGTAGTCAGCATGCCCGGGACAATCGACATGAGCATAATGTCTCTTTTCAGTTTCATATTCTACGTGGGCTATATTAATCGTAACGCCCCTTTCCTTTTCTTCCGGGGCGTTATCGATTGCATCGAAGGCCATATACTCGGCCAATCCTTTGTTTGCTAAGTGTTTTGTTATAGCAGAGGTAAGCGTCGTCTTACCGTGATCCACATGTCCGATTGTTCCGATGTTAAGATGCGGCTTCGTCCTGTCAAATTTTTCCTTAGCCATTTTTCATCTACCTCCTTCAATTAGGTTGGCTGGTTCGTTTATTAATTATTCTATAATCTTATTAGCATCCTTCCGAATGCGTTTTTGTCAATAACATCCTTCGACACGATTATGTGGTTATAAAATTCATAACCGTTCACAGGTTCATGGCTCAGGGTTAAGGACAAAGGCAGCATTAAAGACCTGAAGCCCTCGTCAAAAATGCTCATTTTCGCAAATAATTGCCAATTTGGCTCCAGATTTTGTTTCAGGCCTGACGAAGCTGACGCTTTTCCCGTAAATGCGCATCCCAAATGCAGTCCGGGGACAAGAATGGAACCTTGAACCCTT
>JAGGSD010000345.1 GCA_021159265.1 Syntrophobacterales bacterium
ATCCAGTATGTCCTGATCAAAATTTGTAGAAATAGTGGTAATATCCGTATCCTGACCTTCATCTGTGTCACCAAATATATAGGTGACAGGGTCGTTGCCATCTAAATCTATAGATGATTCGGAATGGCGTACTGAAAATCCCATTCTCACTGTATCGCTAATCTGTCCATCGACCCTGGCTGAGATATTGGTATCGTGGTAATAATCCTCTTCATTGTTGCCAAGATCTTCATCCGCTTTTGAAACACCCTGGGTATCCAGGCGCAATATGGACGCGGCATAGCTTATCTTGTCGTTTGATCCACTGACACCCACCCTTTCTCTGAATGTTTGAAATGACCCTCCTTCGGAAGACAGATAAAACTTCGGCTTGCCTTTACCTTTTTTAGTAATTATGTTGATAACACCGCCAATTGCATCTGATCCATATAAAACACTCTGTGCTCCGCGGACGATTTCGATCTTTTCGATGTTGTCCGTGGATAGATCGGAAATACTCATTTTTCCATCAGTAGCCATAGGATCACCCACACGCACACCATCAATCATGATCAACGTATGGGCATTCTGGGTGCCGCGAAGGTATATGGAAGCGCTTCCACCAAATGAACCATTCTGGGAGATAGAAATACCCGGAACATCTCTAAGCACATCTATGACAGTCTGCTTCCCCTTTTTCTTGATTTCTTCGCTGGTGACAATGGTCACAGAATCGGGTGAATATTTTAAAGGCTCTTCCAGCCTGCTGGCCGTTACCACCACCTCCTCCATTGTTGTAACTGACTCCTTACCCTTTTCCTCCTCTTTCGCATTACTGAATCCCGGCAGGATCAGTAATGCTAAAACAACAAATACTCCCACAAATTTTTTCATCTTAACTCCTCCTTTCCACCCTCGTGGATATTGATTGTGCAAAAAAAATCCCCGAACCGATATGAAATCGATCCGGGGATTTCCCTTTTTAATCCTCAGATTCTTAATGCTTAACATCCCTGTCCGCGAGGTTGCCAAACAATGTTTCAGGCAGGTCTTCTGACTCTCGGATCACCCTACTAACCGCGCCTTCCCATCCAACTCAACTGGACAGTGACATCTTGCGGTTTTCGTCCCCGATTACAGCGACGGGCTCACTCCCGATTCTCACGGGATTCCCTTTTACGCCTTAACGGCACCTGAATCTAATTGCTTTTAATACCCCTTTTTCCTGAATATATCAAGATAAAAATTAGCTGACCTTGTTGTTTTTAATCATAAGTACTGTAAAATAATGGGGCTTTTTATCTGTCATCTTTTTGATATCCGTGACGATTTCCTCGCCGTCAAGGCCACAGCGAATAACACCTGTTGTTTTATTTGCAAGATCCATCTCTTTAATTGCCGAACATATCTCCTGCATGTTACGATAGGCTTTCAGAAGGATAATGTTATCGGCTTTTCCGATCAAGTCTTTTAACCGGCCTTTTTCTTTAAACCCGGATAAAATCAAAAGAGATTCGTCGCCTTCAGCCAGAGGAGTATTTGTCAGCGCTGCTGCCGCCTGGTAGGAGGTAATGCCGGGAATGGTGTTGATGACTATATCCGGCGAGAGACTTTTCACTTCTTTAACCAGATAAGCATAAGTGGAGTATGTCAACGGATCACCTATTGTGATGAATGCCGCGTCCTTCCCCTGATTGAGACATTCTATTACAGCCTCTGCATTCTTTCTCCATGCGTGTTTCTCCCTTTCGATATCGGCAGTCATCGGAAATGAAAGTCTGATCGTCCGGATGTCTTTGCCAAGGTGTGGACGGGCAATCTCCAGGGCAATACTGTAATCATTTTTTGACGAAGCCGCTGTAAATACAATATCCACGTCCTTCAAGATGCGAACGGATTTCAGCGGTACCAGCTCAGGATCACCGGGACCTACACCAATTCCATAAAGTGTACCTTTTGTATGTTTCATTTTTCCTCAGCAAGGAATCTGACAAAATTTTCAGCAATCTGCGGGTTGCTGCCGAAGTGAAGATGAACGTAGCTCCCAAGGACATTCTTTTTTTTATACCCCTCTTCACGGATTTTTAATCCAGGCCTGTCACCAAGCTTATAGACAAGGTTTACCCTGTTGTGAACTACGATGGGGTCAACATTTCCGGTGATTTTCTTGATCTCAGAATAGTGAAATTCGTGCCCTCTGATTTTTTCGCCGGGTTTCCCGAGTGGATTGAATGCCTTCAGGGTAACCTCCCTGTAACCGAGAGCCTTCAGTCGATCAAGCATCATAATTTTTATGGGAAATATTCCCGCCATGGGATAAAAACGCTGCGATTTATCCTCAATACCCTCAGTCAGATACATAAACCCCCCGCATTCGGCATAAATGGGAAAACCACTCTCGCCTAATTGTTTGATTTCCTCCAGAAGTTTTCTGTTTTTCGAGAGTGTTTCTGCGAAGAGCTCCGGATACCCTCCTCCGAGATAAAGACCATCGATATCCGGCGGCAGATAGCGATCGTGCAGGGGTGAAAAAAAGATTAATTCCGCCCCATATCCTTCAAGGAGGTCAAAGTTGTCCTGATAGTAGAAGCAGAATGCTTCGTCTCTTGCAACCCCGATCCTGACGGAGGTTTTTTGACGGGCTTCCTGCTTCCGAGGAAACTTCGGAATATCAAGTTCAGGAAGATTATCCAGCAACATATCCAGATTCAGCGAATCTTCAATCAGGTCAGATAATTGATCTATGTAATTCGGAGAAAGGGGATTTTCATCCTGAGTAACGAGACCGAGGTGCCTCTCCGGTAAATTCAGACCGTCTTCCCTTTTAATACCGCCAATCAGGGGAATATTTACATGACCTTCCAAAGCCTCACGGATAAATTGAAGATGAGCATCACTTCCAAGACGATTTAATACGACCCCCGCCCATTTCAATTTACTGTCGAAGTTTTCAAAACCCTGTATCAGGGCTGCCGCACTTCGAGCCATACTCCGGGCATCCACAATCAGGAGAACGGGAAGCGACAGCCACTTGGACATCTCGGCCGTGGAGCCGGCTTCCGATCTGCCATCGTATCCGTCAAAGAGACCCATTACACCCTCTACAATAGCCACATCGCAGGAATGACTGCCTTTGTAAAACACTTCCCGGTTATATTTTTTTGAGAGCATCCAGCCATCGAGATTCCGAGACGGACGATCACAGATCTGCTTATGGAAACCGGGGTCGATGAAGTCCGGTCCCACTTTAAACGGGGCAACCTTCATTCCCCGTCTCTTGAGGGCGGCCATGAGTCCCATGGCTATTGTGGTCTTACCACAGCCACTGTGTGTGCCCGCCACGATCAACCCTTTCATCTCAACCCCGCAATCCTGTAAAAAGCTTCCATATCGATATTCCTCCTGACAAGCTCTGCGAGCCTGTCATATTGTGTCTCTTTAAATTCCTGAAAGCTGAAAGAGGGATGTGCCTCCGAAGATACAGATATGCCTTTTGCCTGCTTTATACGCTTGATAAATTCCCGACGGAAACCGTCATTGTCGAAAATACCATGTATATATGTTCCCCAGACCCTTCCATCCGCGGATATAAATCCATCGGATGTGGAAGTTTGTTTTTCTTCTCTCTGAGTGATTTCAAACATGTACTTTTCATCCTGCAATTCTGTTCTCCCCATGTGTATTTCGTAACCCTTCAGTTCATCTGTATTTTTGAAAATCCGGTTTGATGGATGGATCTTCGCGCTGACCTGACATGTCACTTTTTCTTTTTCTATAAGTGTTCTTACGGGCAAAAGACCGATGCCGTTTATACTCTCGATAGAGGTTTCAATATGGTAAGGATCCGCAATGTCCTCACCAAGCATTTGATAACCTCCGCAAATTCCAATAACCGACCCGCCGTTTCTGTGATGTTGTAATATTTCCCTGACATAACCGCTATTATGCAGATAATTCAGGTCATCAATGGTATTTTTGCTCCCCGGTATGATAACAACATCTGCATTGCCGATTTTCTCACCATAATTTACATACTTGAGTTTAATATCGGGTTCTCTTTCAAAGGGATCAAAATCCGTAAAATTGGAGATGTGAGGAAGATAAATAACGACAATATCAACCTTTCCATCTTCTCCTGAAGGGATTAACCTCTCCAGCGACACGCCGTCTTCTTCCTGTATATAAATATCTTTGAAATAGGGTATGGTTCCCAGTACGGGGATTCCTGTCTTTTCCTCAAGAAAATCGAGTCCCGGTTTTAATAGTGATATGTCACCGCGAAACTTGTTAATAATAAAACCCTTGATTCTCTGCCTTTCATCTTTTGTAAGCAGCTCAATAGTGCCGATAAGAGAGGCAAAAACCCCGCCCCTGTCTATGTCTCCCGCGAGTATAACCGGACAGCCCGCAATTTCAGCCATACCCATATTGACGATGTCGTTTTCCCGCAGATTTATCTCCGCGGGGGATCCCGCTCCTTCTATCACTATAAAATCATATTTTTCGGAAAGCCTTTGGAAACTCTGCCTGACAAATACGACGACCTCCTTTTTAAAGTCATGGTACAGGGTTGCAGACATGTTTTTGAAAACCCTGCCATGAATTATAACCTGGGCTCCCACATCGGTATTCGGTTTTATTAAAATGGGATTCATGTCTACATGTGGCTCCAGACCCGCTGCCTCCGCCTGAACGACCTGCGCCCTCCCCATCTCTCCGCCGTCTCTTGTGATGAAAGAGTTGAGCGCCATATTCTGTGCCTTGAAAGGCGCCACATTATAGCCGTCTTGTCTGAGTATCCGGCAGAAAGCGGCGACTAAAATACTCTTTCCCACATGTGATGCCGTTCCCTGAACCATCAAGGACCTACACTTCATAAAAACCTCTCAGATAAAAAATCCCCTGATCAAATCACTTCTTCTTATTCTTGATGAACTCGTAAAAAGCTCCGTTATGCCGTTTAGCGGCATTATAATGGAAAGTAACTTTTACA
>JAGGSD010000379.1 GCA_021159265.1 Syntrophobacterales bacterium
GAGTTTCGAAATTCGATATTCGGATTTAAGTTTTGCAAGGACTTATCAGCCATAATGAAATTCTTTTGCCATTTTTGCAAGAACTTTACAATTAAGGGACTAATAACACATATTATGTCTTAATTAAAGGGGAAATTACCTCTTTTTAAATATTTGACTCCTCCCTTTGTTATCTTTTTCATCATTTTTCTCATTCCAGTGTAGTTTTTGAGTAACCGGTTTACATCCTGGACAGTTGTACCGCTTCCCCGGGCAATTCTTTTCCTCCTCTGGCCATTTATAACCTGGTATTTTATCCGTTCCTCACGGGTCATTGAATCGATAATCGCTATGATTTTTACGAATTCTTTATCATCGGGAGCAACGTTTTTCAGGTTTTTTACCTTGCCAAGTCCGGGAATCATCCCTAAAATATCCTCAATTGAGCCCATCTTTCTTATCTGCAATAACTGCTTTCTGAAATCTTCAAGAGTAAAGGAATCTTTCCTTATCTTTTTTTCCAGTTCCCGCGCCTCTTTTTCGTCGAACGTTTTCTGCGCCTTTTCAACGAGAGTCAGGATATCACCGTGGCCCAGAATTCTGGAGGCCATTCTTTCAGGGTGGAATACTTCCAGAGCGTCAACTTTTTCACCCGTACCAATGAACTTTATAGGTTTCCCCGTTACTGTCTTGAAAGACAATGCCGCTCCGCCGCGGGCATCGCCATCCATTTTTGTTAATATAGCGCCGTCTATTTCGAGAAGATTATTGAAAGTTTCGGCGACGGAAACGGCCTCCTGGCCTGTCATGGCATCGGCAACAAAGAGAATCTCCGCCGGATTTACGGCATTTTTTATGTTTTTCAGTTCTTCCATTAATTCGGTGTCGATGTGCAGTCTGCCGGCGGTATCAATAATCAGCACGTCGAAACCTCTGGTCCTGGCATAATTCAGGGCGTCGGCGCAGATTTTCACAGGATTATTCATGTCGGTTGAGTCGAAGAAACCGGCGCCGATGCTTTCTCCAAGAATTTTTAATTGTTCTATGGCCGCCGGCCTGTAAATATCTGCCGAAACAAGAGAAACCCTTTTTTGCTGATCCATGAGATGACGGGCTATCTTGGCTGCTGTAGTTGTCTTACCACATCCCTGGAGCCCCACCAGCATAATAGGCGCCGGGAGGCGATTTGCAAGTTTCAATTGGCCGCTGTTATCTCCCAGAAGCTCAATAAGCCTGTCATGAACGATTTTAACGATTTGTTGACCCGGAGAGATACTGTCTAATACCTCATGTCCAACAGCCTTTACCCTGACATCTTCCACAAAGTTTTTTGTGACCTTGAAATTTACATCCGCTTCGAGGAGAGCCATTCGTATGTCTTTCATGGCTGCCCTGACAGATTCTTCATCCAGCGTACCTCTGCCTTTGAGCTTTTTGAAAACGTTGTTTAATTTTTCAGTCAGATTTTCGAACATAATTAATGCCGGTTTATGTGTTTAAATAGGGCTCGTTCCCCGAACGGGCCGGATTGCGGGCAGATGAGGGCATCGGCCCCTACGTGTGTATCTAAAATACGAAATCCGAAGCACGAAATTCGAAACAATATCAAATGACCAAAATCCAAAACAATGTGCTGTTTCGAACATTTAATATTCGAATTTAGAATTTGTTTCGGATTTCGAAATTCGAATTTCGTGCTTCGTGTTTCATCACTTCTTCTGACGGATGATCAGACACTTCAGGCCTCTGATCTTTTTTTCTAATGAGGCTGATACCTGCCGGGCTTCATGAGAGGTCGAGAATCCTTCAAGCCTCAAACGAAACCACTTTCCACTTGAGCTCAATTTTGTTTCATCTACTCTGGGAGAATAACCCATGGCTGACAGTTTTCTTTGCAGCCTCTCCATCTTTTTTTTGTCTTTAAAAGAAGCTACCTGAATAACATATGAACTCTTTATAAATACAGACGTTTTTTTGTCTTTCCTGTCTTCTGCTTTTGATAATATCTTTTTTTTTGGCGGAACAGGTTTAATTGCTTCGTCTTTTTTTGTCAGTTTGTCATAAAAGGTCAGTTTGAAGTCATCTTCTTTTGTTTCTTTATCTTTTGCAGGTTCATTTTTTGAGATATTGTCTTCCGTTACCCGGGAGAGAGCGTCATTTGTCGTTTCCACAATCTTTTCTTTAATTGCTCTCGGAATACCTTTTGCTATTTTTTCCGGATAACTTTCGAAATTTTTGCCTACCATGACACCGAACAAGAAAGAAAATAACAGCAGCAGGGCGATTCCGAATGTAAAAAGGACCAAACCAAGTTTGCCCAATTTAAACTCGAAATCTCGCGAATTCCTGGGTGACATGGGGTAACCTTATAACGTTCCTAAAGTTTGTCAAGTTTATAACAAACGGAGTAACAGAATAACAGAATACTGGAGTAGTGGAATAGTGGAGTGCTGGAGTAGTGGAGTAGTGGAGTAGTGGAGTGCTGGAGTAATGGGGTAGTGGATTATTCGCTTTCATATATAGCATTACTTTCCTTTACCATCAGATGATCGATCCAGTCTCCACGTTTTCTTTTTTGTTCCAGGCTTTCGACTAATTTTAGTAATCCGTTTTCCAGTTTGTAAGCCAATATTTCCAACGTTTGAAATTGTTTTTCCGTTATCTGTTTCGATTTCCAGTAAGCATGAAGTCCTGAAACTGATTCACCAAGTGAAGCAAGTGCTATGTTGAGAAAATACAGGTATTCATTGATTGAACGTCTGCAATAGCCCTCAGAGATGTTTCGATGTACGGAATCGGCTGAAGCTATAGCCTGCGTGGCTACTCGTTTTAGTTCATATGGAAATCCACGAAAAACATCGCACGTCTGTACGTAGTAATCAATGGCATCATTCCAGACTCTTAGTTTCTGGTAACCCCTGTTCTTATTCTTTCGCATATTCCATTACTCCGACACTCCATTACTCCAGTCTTTTCCCCTGAGGTTGTCTAGGTATAGCCAGCCAATTCTGACCACGCCCGAAGGGATTTCTTACATTCTCTCCGGCGCTGAAACACCCAGTATCCGGAGGGCATTTCTCAGGACGATGCCTGCGCATTTGACCAGGAAAAGCCTTGCCTTGCTTAGTTCCACATCATCGGAAAGGACTCTGTTCTTATTATAGTAACTGTGAAAAATGGAAGCAAGGTCATTAGTGTAAAATGTGATGCGATGAGGCTCAAGGGTTTTTGCGCTTCCCTCGATCAATTCAGGGAATTTGTCGATTGATTTTATCATATTGAATTCCTCAGGAAGAACGAGGAGACTCAGGTCCACGTCATCGTAAGCGGGTATTTCGTACCCCCTTTCCAGAGCTGTTCTTATTATGCTGGATATCCTGGCGTGGGCATATTGAACATAATAAACCGGATTTTCATTTGATTGTTTCTTTGCGAGTTCAAGGTCAAAATCAAGATGACTGTTTGATCGCCTCATAAGAAAGTTGTATCGCGATGCGTCTTTTCCCACTTCGGCAACCACATCTCCGAGTGTTACGAACTCGCCCGCCCTTGTGGACATGGCTACAGGCTTCCCATCTCTTAAAAGGTTTACAAGCTGAACAAGAACAACTTCCAGGGCTTCTCTTTTTTTGCCAAGGGCTTGAATCCCCGCATACATTCTGGGAACATATCCGTGATGATCTGCTCCCCACACATCTATAACTGTATCGAAATTTCTCAAATATTTGTTCTGATGATAGGCGATATCCGCCGCGAAATATGTGGGTTCTCCATTTGCCCTTACAACGACCCTGTCTTTTTCATCACCAAAATCTTTAGTATTGAACCACATGGTATCGCCATCTTTGTAAACAAAACCTTCTTTCTGGAGTTCCCGCAGCAGTTTCCAGACGCCGTCATTTTTATAAAGTTCTTTTTCACTGAAGTAGCGGTCAAAAACGACACCGAAGGCTTCGAGATCTGTTTTTATGCCTTTAAGGATTCTATCGGCGGCATAGTCCGTAAAAAATTCAATAACACCTTCTTCCTCCTCCTTGGTAAGGTATTTATCACCGCTTTTTTCAAGTATCTCACCTGCCAGATCTATAATGTACTGTCCCTGGTAACATTCGGATGGATAATCTATTTTTTCGCCTGACAATTCACGATATCTGTAGAATACGGATTTTCCAAGGTTGTTCATCTGGTTGCCGGCATCATTAATGTAATATTCCCTGAAAACGGAAAATCCCGAAGCCTCCAGAATATTTGCAATGACATCACCGATAACGGCGCCTCTTGCGTGTCCGATATGGAGAGGGCCTGTGGGGTTGGCGCTTACGAATTCTACCTGCACACGTTTGTCTTTGCCAAGACCCGATTTTCCATAACGATCTTTCTTTTCATCCACCTCTTTTAGAAGTGTAACCCATGCGTTACCTCTCATGAAGAAGTTGATAAAACCGGGACCGGCGATTTCCCATTTCTCCAGTAAATTGTCTTCGTCCTGAATGTTTTCCGCAACCGCATCGGCTATTTTGCGGGGATTTGTCTTCATGCTTGAAGCAAGGATCATAGCCAGGTTCGTGGCATAGTCTCCATGTGAGTTTTCTTTCGTGGACTCGACTTCTATGGATGGAATATCTTTTTCTGTCAGGATTCCCTTTTCAAAACAGGTTTCCAGCGATTTTTCTAATAATTTAATTAAACGGGCTTTCATTGATTTCCCTGGCACACAAAGTCAGAGGTTTTTTATATTTATCTGATTTTGAAGTCAAGGAATAAGGTGAAATATAATTTTAAATTTTGAATTGTATGAGGGGCAAGGAACAAGGGGCAAGATAATTTTAAATTTTGAATTTTGATGCATTCGTAAAAAGTCGAATTTCCCCTCCCCTGGTGGGAGGGGATAAAGGGGAGGGGGACATAACTAGTTGAAATAGCAGTGTTCTCACCCTCACCCCTACCCTCTCCCATCAAGTTATTAAGGGGAATGTCAACAAATA
>JAGGSD010000356.1 GCA_021159265.1 Syntrophobacterales bacterium
GTGGTTTCGTGATTGTTTTTAATTCTTTTGCCGTTCGACTGAGCTCACGCCGAAGTCTCACGCCGAAGCCAATTTTGCCTGTCTGCGCCTGCCTGTGCCGCCTGCACGGCAGACAGGTGCGGACACGCACAGGCAGGCACGAATTTTACGACTAAGCACCTGAATATTAAGGAGGTAATAAAGAATGGCGGAATTAGCTGAAAAAATGGATCAAGCGGTAAAAGTAATGGCTGATCGTGAAGGAAAATACCTTACCTTTGCGCTGGCCGATGAGGAGTATGGCATCGGAATCCTGAAGGTCAAGGAAATCATTGGAATAATGCCGATTACCACGGTGCCCCGGACGCCGGAGTTTGTGAAGGGAGTTATCAATCTCAGGGGCAAGGTAATCCCGGTGGTGGATCTGAGGCTGAAGTTCGGGATGGAGGAGATTGGATACACGGAACGCACCTGCATAATCGTGGTGGAGATTGCAGGGTCTTCGGGCGCAGTTATGATGGGAATTGTCGTCGATTCAGTCTCCGAGGTATTGAACATAAAGGGTGATGATATCGAAGACACGCCGGCGTTCGGCACAAGTCTTGATACGCAGTATATTCTGGGGATGGCCAAGATTGAAGGTGGCGTGAAGATACTGTTAGATATTGATCGGATGCTGAGCGCTGAAGAAGTGGCTGATCTGGAGAGTGCGGCATAGAAGGTTAGAAGGTGAGAGAAAAAAAATGAACGTCGAACATCGAATGTCCGACATCGAATGATGAATGATGATGTCGCTTCGCTCTTCAGTTTGGGGAAACAGCAACGAGCAAGGAGCAACGAGTAACGAGCAACGAGCAACGAGCAACGAGCAACCAGAAAATGGAGAAAAAAAATGTTTAAGAATATGAAAGTAGGCGCAAAGATAACGTCAGGATTTGCAGTTGTCACCTTGTTAGCAATTATGGTCGGCATTTCCGGTTATGTAATCATCAGTAAGATTACACATCAGGTAGAGATTACGGAAATGGCCAATATAATCAAAGAAAATTGTCTTGAAGCAAGGAGGCAGGAAAAGAACTATATAATCCGCGAACGGGAAAAGGATTTCAAGCGCTGGGAGACAACGGTCCAGAAGATTAAAACCGCAGCATCAAAAGGGCAGAAAATTGCGGACGACAGCGATATCCAGGGCTGGTTGAGAGACGAGTTTAAAGATCTGAATCGGTACGTGGCTTTTGTGCACAATCTCAGGGAAGTGATTTTAGAAGGGAATAATATAGACAACCGGATGCATGATGCGGGCCGAGCAATTGAGGCATACCTTAAAAACATGGAGAGTTCGATGCCCGCCATCACAGCCATTTTAGACGCAAGAAGACAGGAAAAGAACGTATTTTTATACCGGCACAAGCTACTGCGTGATGGTGAAAAAACATATTTAAAAAAATGGCGGGATGCTATGGCAACGGTAGAAAACTGGTCTGGCGCTGATGCAGGTCTTAAAAACTTAGCGACCCGGTATTCGGACGTCTTCTTTAAGCGAGTCAAGAAGATGGAACAGTTTAATAATATTAACAATAACATCATAGTCGCAGCTCGTGCTGTTATCAAGAATGCCGACCAGATACTGGATAAAAGCGCAAAGAGCATGCATACAGCCGAAAATACGGGCAAAACGATGATTATGGTTATCCTGGGAATATGTGTTTTAGCGGCAATCGGTTTAGCCTTTGTGATTATCCGCGGCATTACAAAACCGATCAACCGGGTTGTCGAGGGTCTTTTAAGCGGTTCCGATCAGGTGGCCGCCGCTTCCGGTCAGGTTTCATCCGCCAGTCAGTCCCTGGCTGAAGGCGCCGCCGAGCAGGCATCGAGCATCGAAGAGACATCCGCATCCCTGGAGGAGATATCCTCCATGACGAAGCAGAACGCGGATAATGCCGGGCAGGCGAAAAGCCTCCAGAAGGAGGGCGCCCATGCGGTTAACGAGGCCGGTGATTCCATGTCTGAGTTGACCACATCCATGGAAGATATATCAAAGGCAAGTGAAGAAACCTACAAGATAGTCAAAACAATAGATGAAATCGCCTTTCAGACGAATCTGCTTGCATTAAATGCAGCCGTTGAAGCGGCAAGAGCCGGCGAACACGGCGCCGGATTTGCCGTGGTGGCTGAGGAAGTCAGAAATCTTGCCATGCGGTCTGCCGATGCGGCCAAGAACACATCCGGCCTGATTGAAGGCACTGTCGCCAAGGTCAAGAATGGTAGCGAGCTTGTGAAGAGGATGAATGAAGCTTTTTCCAGTGTAGTTGAAAACTCTTCCAAGGTCGGTGAGCTTGTTGGCGAAATTGCCGCGGCCTCGCAGGAACAGGCCCAGGGTATCGGCCAGATCAACACGGCTGTGGCCGAAATGGACAAGGTAACCCAGCAGAATGCCGCCAACGCGGAAGAGACTGCATCCGCTTCCGAGGAGATGAATGCCCAGGCGGAGCAGATGAAGGTATTTGTGAAAGAGCTGGCAGCCTTGGTTGGTGGTCAGGTATCAGGAGCCGGGGATCAGGGGCCGGGGATCAAAAATGAACATCGAACATCGAACGTCCAACATCGAATGTTGAATAGGAAAAATAAACAAACAGAAGTAGCTGCTCCTGGCGCAGGAAAAGTCAGTCCTGACCAGGTTATTCCCATGGAAGAAGAGGATTTTAAAGACTTTTAATCCACAGATTTCGCAGATTACACGGCTTAATCTAATCATTTTCTCGTTCCCATGCAGGAGCATGGGAACGGGGCATAATCTGCGTAATCTGCGAATGGATTTCCGGGAGGTGTAAAATGTTTCGAAATGCAACATTGGGAAAGAAAATCGGTTTTGGCTTCGCCATGATGTCTATACTGACAATTATCGTTGGATTGGCAGGGTATTTTGGCTTAACTCGTGTTCTTGGCGAGGTGGAATTTTATAAAAATACAAACATGATCGAGAGCACAATCGCATCTGTAAAGGAAAACACAGATCAATATTTTCTGCACAATTATGACGAGGTCAGAAAAGAGCAGGAAGCGGCCCGGAGGCAGGCATTTGCCCGGATAGAAGAGGGAGAAAAGCTTATAAATGAGCTTATAAATTCCTCGACCGTTGGTGAAAGCGAAAGAGAAAAAATCGCAGATGCCATGAGAGAGTTAGCCGCTTACAAGAATGTATTTACTAAATATGTCGCTTCGGAGGTAAAAAAAATAGAGGCAGCCAGGAAAGCAAGGAATATTAGTTCAGACTTAACAAAGCAGATAATAAAAGGCGACTTGTGGGTGGATGAGATGTCTGCAGCAAATCAAATTTTGACAGCTGATAGTATTACATACTTCAACAGACCCTTGGAATCAGTCTGGCAAAAGGTAACAGCCGATCTGGGAAAATCAAAAAAAGCTGTGGACTACTGGTATAAGAGAGTTGAGAACAGCGATGAACTGCGGGCGATTGGCAATGCAATGAAAGGACTGAGGAAAGACTTTGAATCAACACTCAGTCAATATCATACGGAAGTACTTAATCAGAAAAAATATCAAGTTCTTATGGACAAACATAAGGGAAACATCGTTAATGCTTGCGCGGCGCTTGGCAGGACAAGCGCTGAAAAATTGCAGAAGCAGGCAAGGTCTTCACTGATTTGGATTTTCAGTGTTATCGCAGCGGCGCTTCTGATTGCCGTTCTTTATTCGGTTATTACTACCAGGGGTATTGTAGGCGGGATCATGAAAGTTATCGAGGACCTGTCCGATGCTTCAGAGCAGGTTACCGCCGCCTCCGGTCAGGTATCATCCGCCAGCCAGTCACTTGCTGAAGGCACCGCCGAGCAGGCATCGAGCATCGGAGAAACATCCGCATCACTGGAGGAAATGTCCGCCATGACGAAGCAGAATGCGGATAATGCCGGTCAGGCGGATCACCTTTCCAATGAGAGTCTTGCTAATCTCAAAAATGCCAACGCTTCAATGAAGGCCCTGATTCAGTCCATGGAGGAAACCTCCACAGCAAGCGGTAATGTAGCCAAGATCATCAAGACAATTGATGAGATAGCCTTCCAGACAAACCTTTTAGCCCTTAATGCGGCAGTAGAAGCTGCAAGGGCTGGCGAGGCCGGGGCCGGATTTTCTGTTGTAGCTGATGAGGTTCGTAATTTGGCCTTGCGATCTGCTGAGGCATCAGGAAATACACAGGAACTTATCAAGGATATCATCCAAAAGATTGAGGCAGAATCAGGCCTGGTAAAAGAGACTGACGAAAGGTATCGTGATGTATTCTTGAGTGTGGACAAAGTAGCAGGATTGGTGAAAGAGATATCAGCTGCCTCCAGTGAGCAGGCCCAGGGTATTGAGCAGGTGAACAAGGCCGTAGCCGAGATGGATGAGGTAACCCAGCAGAATGCCGCCAACGCGGAAGAGTCTGCTTCCGCTTCCGAGGAGTTGAATGCCCAGGCGGAGCAAATGATAGGGATTGTAAAAGATCTGTCAGCTCTGGTCGGTGAAAGCAGTAAAGGATCAGGGATCGGGGATCAGGGGCCGGGGATCAAAAATGAACATCGAACATCGAACGTCCAACATCGAATGTTGAATAGGAAAAATAAACAAACAGAAGTAGCTGCTCCTGGCGCAGGAAAAGTCAGTCCTGACCAGGTTATTCCCATGGAAGAAGAGGATTTTAAAGACTTTTAATCCACAGATTTCGCAGACCACACGGGTTATTATAATCATTGCCTCGTTCCCGCGCATGAACATGGAAACGGGAAAAAGGTATTTAGGCGCTTAGTTGTAAAGTTCTTGTAAAAGTGGCAAAAGAATTTAGTAAGCGTTTACTGAACGTCGAAATTAGAAAATAGAAATTGGAAATTTGGCCTCAAGCTTTTCTCCCGAATTTCTAATTTCCAATTTCAAGCCGTGAA
>JAGGSD010000001.1 GCA_021159265.1 Syntrophobacterales bacterium
ATTTTACCATGATTACACTAGCGGTTAATCCAACACACAGGATAACCATGAGAATAATAAATATTTTCCACTTCCACAGAACCCGGAGATAATCGATAAGATTGATTTCATCTTCATAATATGGCGGGTAGTTTTGTGGATATGGCTGCTGGTTGGGTTGTTTTTCGGTCATTTTGTTCCTCCGGTAAATATGGGATTAAGGATTAAAGGATTAGGGATTAAAGAAAACGTTTAAGGGAGTTAATAAGTGCATTTAACATCTTGCTTGCTGATTCATATTTTTCCTCTAATGTTATATGGGCTTCTGAATTCAAATATCCCAATTCCATTGAAAGCAATAAAAAGTATCGGACTTCTTCTAAAGATCCCCTTGCATTATACAAAAACTGAAGGTACTCTCTCGTTGTTTGTCGAGATTGACCTTCAACTATGTTTGCCGGCACAGAATATGCGGCACGTTTCAATTGATTAATCAAACCATAAATTTCAGTTCTTGGGAATTTGGCAGTTACACGATAGATTTCAAGCACTAACTCGTGTGTTTTCTTCCATACATTCAATTCCCGCCAGTGAGTCCCCAAAATAATCCCCTAATCCTTTAATCCTTAATCCCTTAATCCTTATTTTTAACCCTGTCCTTGATTCTCTTCACATGCCCTCTGCCCAGGCCTTTCACCTCACAGCCTAGTTCGAAGAAGCGTTGAATTTTGGCATCGTCCAGGATGCCGAAACAATCGATAACGGCTACAGGTCTTCCCGCCATCTCATAAATTTCATCAGGTGTCAGCTCCAGGTACTCTTGATGCCGCACGGCTAAAACTACTGCATCGGCGCCCTGAAGAGCGTCAGGCATATTTTCATGAATGCGCAGTTCCGTTAAATTCTCCTGGTTTCGAAAAAACCTGGCCCAGGAATGACCCGGCGCAGGATATGAATCCTGTTTTTCAAATTCCCACCAGCGTTTTATGTATGGATCATGGACTCTTATTTCACCACTCATTTCCGTTAATTTGCGAACGATTATCTCCGAACCGCTGTAACGCGTGTCCCCCACATCTTCCCTGTACGAAGCGCCGAGAACGGTTATCTTTGATGCGGCAACAACCTTACCCATATTTCTCAATGCGTCACGAACCAGTTCTGCCACATGAAGCGCGCGAGTATCATTGATATCAATCGCCAAAGGGGTAATCTGAAAAATATCATCTTCAAAGCCCATCAAGGTATTATAGGCCCAAACTCCTAATCCTCCATCCTTGGGAAGGCAGTACCCCCCGATTCCGGGACCGGGGAATATGATGTTCGAATGAGTGGGACGTACTTTAATGGCCTTGAGTACCTTGGTCAGGTCAACGCCGTTGCGTTCGGAAAACAAACTCCATTCGTGAAGATAAGCAAGAATAGTGGCGCGATAGGAGTTTTCCACAATTTTGCATGTTTCACTTTCGATAGGACGATCAAGAACAGTAAGGGGATATTTATCCACATTGAGAATAGCGGAAAGAAATTCCGTAACCTTTGTCCGCGCCTTATCATTGATACCACTGCACACACGCCAGAAATCGCGGATAGATGCGACATACTCCCTTCCCGGCATTACCCTCTCAAAGGAATGGGCGAGAACGGGTTCTTTATCTTCGATGCCGCGCTTTTCAAAAGCCCTTTTGATAATGGGATAAGCCACATATTCCGTTGTTCCGGGAGGAACCGTTGTTTCAATGAGAACCATACAATCCGGTTGAATCTTCTCTCCAATAATCTTCAGACCTTCCTCAAGGGCTTTGATCTCCGCATGGCCTTTCCTGACATCCCCTAATGTTTCCTTGAAATAATCGCATTGAATATCAACCACAACTACGTCTGCAAGTGCGAGAACATCATAGGTAAATGTCGCCAATAAGGTTCTTTTCTCCAGGACACATCGTTCGATTAAAGGCGCAACCTCGGGATCTTCCGCCTCAACAGGCGCGATGCCTCGATTCATGTAAGGTATCTTCCAGTAGGATCGCACTGAAGGACGCTGCATGCCAATGACAAATTTTGCCGGTTTCCCGGTAGTTTTATCAACCGTATCGGCAACGACTCCTGCCATTACGGCGCCGACAAAACCAATGCCCATGACAACAACTATCTCACGTTCCATTTGACGTTGTTCGTCGACAATCTTTTTTAAACGTTTAAACTCTCTGTCGTAATCTTCTTTTTGAGGAAGCGGAAAGGCTTCCCCGGAAGGGGAAACGGAAACTAACGACTTCTCCCTATCCATATCCGTATTTTGTGATCTTTGATCAGGCATAAATTCTCCTTTTTATTTAGCAATGAGGACTAATTTCACTCATTGCTCAGTTCTCATTGCTCAGTCCTTAGTTTTGATACAGCTCCGCCCTCCGGGTTACATTATGAGACCTTTGCAAAACGCCCCCTTTCGCCCAATTTCTGCGTCAGACTCAAAATTTAATCCTCGAAATACTCAATGTATTCCTGTGGTTAAATTTTTCGTCTTCCTTGAACTTGAACGAAATTAAGCATTTTGCAAAGGTCTCATTATTTTTGTGGTGTGAGCAACACAAACCCCAAAACAGGCCATGCCGATTTATACTCCGTGCATTTCGTGAACAACAGCTCAACGTAATGAAATGCTATGATCAAGTCAAGAAGAAATGACTCAGCACTCAGTCCTCATTGCTCGTTACTCAGTCCTCAGCTTTCATTGCATATCAGAAATCTTTTGTTACCTTATCACAGGCTTTGATGGTTATTTCCATGTCTTCGTCGGTATGGGCAAGAGATACAAAAGAGGCCTCAAACTGGGAAGGCGGGATACTGATTCGATGGGCTAACATACCCCTGAAGTAACGGGCAAAAAGTTCCGTATTACATCTGCCCGCCGATGCAAAATCAAAAACCTCACTGTCTGTAAAAAACAGTGTAAACATGGAACCCACTCTGTTTATGGAAACAGGTATCTGCCTCTTTTTAAATATTCTTTTTATCTCATCACACAGGTAAGATGTTTTCTTTTCAAGAGTTTCATAATTATTTTTCTCCTGGAGAATTTTCAGTGTGGCAGCGCCTGCAGCCATAGCCAATGGATTTCCGGACAGTGTTCCCGCCTGATAAACGGGGCCATCCGGAGCCAGTTTGTCCATAATTTCTCTTTTTCCCCCAAAAGCGCCAACGGGAAGACCGCCGCCGATGATTTTGCCAAGACAGGTCAAATCCGGCTCAATGCCGGCAAGATTTTGAATACCCCCGCAGGTTAAACGAAAACCGGTGATAACCTCATCAAATATGAGAAGAATTCCTCTTTTATATGTAACACTTCTCAGCTCTTCGAGGAACCCCGAACGGGGAGGAACTACACCCATGTTACCGGCGACAGGCTCAACGATAACACAGGCAAGATCATCTCCATATTTATCAATGGCAGATTTTACCGCTTCGATATTGTTGTATGGAAGTGTAATAGTCAATTCAGCAAGATCTTTCGGCACACCCGGACTTCCCGGAATACCCAGTGTTGCAACTCCCGACCCGGCCTTTACGAGGAGAGAATCGCTGTGACCGTGATAGCAGCCTTCAAATTTTATAATCTTCTCTCTCCCGGTATAGCCGCGGGCAAGCCTGATTGCGCTCATCGCAGCTTCAGTTCCCGAACTTACCATCCTTACAAGATCAATGGAAGGAAAGGCGCTCACGATAAGTCTGGCCATTTCAACTTCCATCTCCGTGGGAATCCCATAGCTTGTTCCTCTTCTGACGGCTCTGGTTATGGCTTCTACAATGGCAGGATGGCTATGACCCAGTATCATCGGCCCCCAGGAAGAAATATAGTCGATGTACTCTCTTCCCTCGACGTCCCAAATTCTGGAACCCGAAGCACGGTCGATAAAAAGTGGCGCCGCGCCAACGGCCTTAAATGCCCGGACAGGGCTGTTGACACCACCAGGTATGTATTTTTGTGCCTCTTCGAAGAGGGATTCTGAATCTTTCATTTACTCCTCCCAAGACGGCAAAAGCGCAAGGTCAGCTTAAGGATTAAAGGATTAAGGATTAGAGGATTATCACCCTTAACCCTCAGCCCTTCGCCTTGAACCTTGAACCTTTTACCTTGAACCTGTTTTTTATTAAAAATACTCCATGCTGCTTTTTTTGAATTCTTCTTCCGTTTCGAGAATCATGTAGTCTTTAATCCCTGTTTGTAATGAAATCTCTTGAATCAGTTTTTCGAGATTATCATCCTTAAAATGCATCATGGCAAAAAGGTTATATTTCCCTTCGAAGGGGGGAATCCTCTCATAACAGTGTGTTATCTCTCCGTAAGAAGCTAACACATTTCCGACGGCTTCACACTTTTCCTCCGGAACAGCCCAGATAACCATGACATTCTTCGTAAGACCCGCCTTTTGATGTCTTAAAATGGCTCCAATCTTTCGGATAATCCCCTTTTTTTTCAAGTTATTAATTGCACTGATCACCTCTGCTTCGTTCAGTCCCACCTCTTCCCCGATACGTTTAAAAGGTCTCTTTTCGAGGGAAATATCTCCCTGGATGTATTTTGCTATTTTTTTTTCTTTTTCAGTAAACACAGTATTTCAGGATTAAAGGATTAAGGGATTAAGGGATTAAGGGATTAAAAGGCAAGGACAATTAATTCATAATCCCCTAATCCTTAATCCCTTAATCCGTGAATTAATATCACATTTAAATTGTTCTTGACAATTATTTTTCATAACTATAAATATAGTCGCTCAAATTTGTTTTCATTACGTTACCATACATTTCTTACAGCAACAATGAAAGGTCGCCTGAGATTGAAATGGAGAGACCTTTGCAAAACTTCAATTCTGGTCATTGCGAGGCGCAAAGCGCCGCGGCAATCTT
>JAGGSD010000069.1 GCA_021159265.1 Syntrophobacterales bacterium
AAATGAAAAATCAGAAATGGAGGTAGTAAAAAGATGGCGGATCAGAAGGTTGAATTGAAGGATGTCTATCCGGTACCGGAGGCGGTTAAGGCAAAGGCATATATCAAGAGTCGCGAGGAGTATGACCGGATTCACAAACGCTCTATCGAGGATCCTGAAGGTTTCTGGAGTGAAATCGCGACGGAATACGTGGACTGGTTCAAGAAGTGGGACGGCAGGGTTGAGGACTACAACTTTGATATCAGGAAAGGGCCTATATACCTCAAATATTTTGAGGGAGGGAAACTCAATGTCTCTTACAATTGTCTCGACAGGCACCTTGCCACAAGGGGAGACAAGATAGCAATCCAGTGGGAAGGAAACGAGCCGGGTGAACAAAAGGCTTATACCTATAAGGAACTTCATAAAGAAGTGTCGAAGTTTGCCAATGTGTTGAAGGCACATGGCCTGAAAAAGGGGGACAGGGTATGCCTCTATATGCCGATGGTGCCCGAGCTGGCTATTGCGATGCTTGCCTGCACGCGCATAGGTGTAATCCACACGATCGTCTTTGGAGGATTCAGCTCGGATGCCTTGAAAGACAGGATTCTGGACAGCGGGGCCAGGATGCTGGTAGTTTGCGACGGTACCTTTCGCGGTGCAAAGGCGGTTCCCCAGAAGGCGAACGCCGACGAGGCCCTCAAGGAGTGTCCTTCCATTGAAAAGGTCATCGTTGCAAAGAGAGTCGGTGACAAAATCAAATGTGACTGGCAGGAAGGGCGGGACCTCTGGTGGCATGACGAAATGGCCAAAGTCGGCGACGAGTGCGAACCGGAGTGGATGGACGCGGAAGATCCCCTGTTTATCCTTTACACTTCCGGCTCGACCGGAAAACCCAAGGGTGTCATGCATACCACGGGCGGTTACCTCGTATATGTCACCTATACTTTCAAGATGGTCTTTGATTATCATGACGATGATATTTTCTGGTGCACCGCGGATATCGGATGGGTTACCGGACACAGTTATATAGTTTACGGGCCCCTTTCAGCCGGCGCCACTTCCGTCATGTTTGAAGGCGTGCCCAACTACCCGGACGTGAGCCGGTTCTGGCAGATCGTCGAAAAATACAAGGTTACAATATTCTACACCGCTCCGACGGCTATTCGCGCAATTGCCAGAGAGGGCGACGAATGGACCAAAAAGGCGGACACTTCATCGATACGGATACTTGGTTCCGTCGGCGAGCCCATCAATCCCGAGGCGTGGAACTGGTATCACACGGTAATCGGAAAGGGCAGATGCCCCATCGTTGATACCTTCTGGCAGACCGAGAATGGCGGTATCATTATCACCCCATTGCCGGGTGCCATCGATCTCAAACCGGGTATGGCAACGGTGCCTTTCTTCGGCGTCGCGCCGGCGCTTGTGGATGAAGAAGGCAATGAAATTACGGATCAAGTGGCAGCGGGAGCTCTTTGCATCAAGAAACCCTGGCCCGGTTTGATGAGAGGAGTTTATGGAGACCCCAAGAGATTTCAGGAGACCTATTTTGAGCAGTTCCCCGGCTATTATGTGGCGGGCGACGGGGCAAGAAGAGACGAAGACGGTTATTACCAGATAACAGGCCGCATAGACGATGTTATCAATGTTTCCGGTCACAGGATGGGGACTGCGGAGGTCGAAAGCGCTCTGGTTGCTCATGATGCCGTGGCGGAAGCCGCCGTTGTCGGCTATCCCCATGAACTCAAGGGACAATCTATCTACGCATACGTTACCCTGAACGCGGGAATGGAAAAATCGGATGACCTGAAGAAGGAACTCGTAGCCCATGTCAGAAAGGAAATCGGTCCTATTGCCACCCCTGAGAAGATACAATGGGCAGATGCCCTGCCTAAGACGAGGAGCGGCAAGATCATGAGGAGAATTCTGAAAAAGGTTGCGGCCGGTGATATCGATGCCATAGGCGACACAACCACACTGGCAGATTCTTCCGTCGTGGATGACATAGTGAAAAACAGGATATAAAGAAGGAACAAGGAACAAGGAACAAGGATAAAGGTAAAAGGTTATTTTATTCCTTGAACCTTTGTCCTTTGAACCCTTTAATTTTGACACATTCGTAAAAAGTCCAAAAATTCCCTCTCCCTTGATGGGAGAGGGTAGGGGTGAGGGTGAATACAGCGCTATTTCAAGCAGTTATGTCCCCCTCCCCTTTATCCCCTCCCACGAGGGGAGGGGAAGTCTGACTTTTTACGAGAGCATCAATTTTGTATATAAAAAAAAAGCGGGTGGTCCGGCATGATCGAGACGGGTTGTGCCGGTCTTCACCTGTGAAAGGAGGTTATTGTGAATATAGTAGCATGTGTGAAACAGGTGCCCGACACGGAAGCCCTGATCAAGGTGAAACCGGATGGGTCCGGCATTGAAGAAGGCGGGATCAAGTGGGTCATGAATCCCTATGATGAGTATGGCGTGGAAGAGGCCCTGAAACTGAAGGAGAAGCTTGGCGGAGAAGTGACTGTTGTATGCGCCGGCCCCGCGAGAGCCATGGAAACAATCAGAACCGCCCTCGCCATGGGCGCCGAAAAGGGCATTCATATCAGCGATCCCGCTCTGGACGATGCCGATGCCTATACAACGGCTAGCGCTCTGGCGGCGGCGATCAAGGAGATTCCCTATGACATTATCTTCTGCGGGCAGAGAGCGGTTGACGACGATTCCGGACAGGTAGGTTCTATTCTGGCTGAACTTCTGGATATTCCGCAGATGACAATTATTACAAAGCTGGATGTGGAAGACGGAAAAGCCAGGGCCGTAAAACCGATCGAAGGCGCCCAGCTTGTGATTGAAAGTCCTCTTCCCTGCGTGGTCACAGCACAGAAGGGTTTGAATGAACCCCGTTACGCGTCGCTTCCCGGCATCATGAAGGCCAAAAAGAAACCCGTCGATGTCAAGGATGCCGCGGCTCTCGGTCTGTCTGTTGATGTCAAAGCGAAGGTCGATAAATGGATGCCGCCTCCGGAAAGAGCTCCCGGAAAGATTATCGAGGGCGATGACGCCTCTGTGACCGCTGCCGAGCTTGTCAGGCTGCTGAGGGAAGAGGCGAAGGTAATTTAATTTTGAGAGAGAATAACGCATTCGTAAAAAGTCGGGGAAATCTGACTTTTTAGGAGTCTATCAAGAACGGAGGAAAAAATGTCAAAAGGTGTATGGATAGTAGCGGAACAAAGGGACGGAGCACTTCGAAAGGTAAGTTTTGAGATAGCCGGCGCGGCGAGAAAGCTGGCCGATGAGCTGGGTGACGAAGTCTGCGCCGTGCTTTTAGGATCAGGAGTGGAGGGCATTGCCCCTGAGCTTGGCAAATATGGCGTGGATAAAGTATATGTGGCGGATGATCCGGTATTTGAGCCATATACAACAGATGCTTACGCGGCCGCGGTCGCGAAAGTCGTAAAGGAAAATGATCCGGCGATTCTTCTTTTGGCAGCGTCGGTTCAGGGAAGAGACCTCTCAACGAGACTTGTCGGCAAGCTTGCCACGGGCATGGCCACGGACTCTGTCGAGGTTCGCATCGTTGACGGTCGTCTTATAGCCAAGAGACCCATGTATGCGGGCAAGTGCTTCGGCGAAATCAGCGTTTCGGGCAGTCCCCAGATGGCGTCTTTACGGCCGAATGTTTTTCCCGCCGAGGAAAACGCAAAGGCGGGAGAGGTTGTGAAATTTGATCCCGCCCTCAGCGCGGATGAGTTAAAAACAAAGGTTGTCGATATTCAGAAAGACACAAGCGGCAAGGTTGACCTGACGGAAGCCGAGGCTATCGTATCCGGCGGGCGGGGCATGAAAGGTCCCGAAAATTACAAAATTATAGAGGAACTGGCCGATGTGTTAGGCGCCACTGTCGGAGCATCGAGAGCGGCTGTGGATGCCGGTTGGAGACCTCAGTCTGATCAGGTGGGGCAAACGGGCAAGATCGTTTCTCCCAACCTCTATATTGCATGCGGCATATCAGGGGCAATCCAGCATCTTGCCGGCATGAGTTCTTCAAAGTATATCGTAGCGGTCAATAAAGATCCGGACGCTCCGATCTTCTCTAAAGCCGATTACGGTATTGTTGATGACCTGTTCAAGGTTGTGCCGGAAATAACGAAAGCGGCAAAGCAGCTTCTCGGATAGTTGACCCCACACGAGCTCCCTCTCCCCCATGGGAGAGGGCCAGGGTGAGGGGAAATAATGTAATGAAACACCGAGCCAGAGACCTACGAAAAAAGCAGACAGAAGCTGAGAAGAAGATATGGCAACATCTCAGAAATCGAGAGGTTTCCGGCTACAAATTTCGTCGACAGCATGTAATAGGTTCTTATATAGTTGATTTTGTCTGTTTATCTCGTAAGTTAATTGTTGAGATCGATGGAAGTCAACATGTTGAAACTGCCAAATATGATGCAAAACGTACTGAATTTCTTGAATCGAAAGGATTTGCTGTTATCCGATTCTGGAATAACGATGTATTAATCAATACTGATGCGGTAATGCAAAAAATTTACGCTGCATTAACTCAATCCCCCTCACCCCAACCCTCTCCCCCAGGGGAGAGGGAGTGAATTTGGAGTAGGCCCTTGCGGCTCTGCTGCATTAAGAAACAATGTAACTACTCAGGTGGATAGGCTAAAGGCTGAAGGCTTTTAGGCGCTTAATTGTAAAATTCGTGCAAAAATGGCAAAAGAATTTAGTAAGCGTTCACTGAACGTCGAAATTAGAAAATAGAAATTGGAAATTTGGCCTCATGCTTTTCTCCCGAATTTCTAATTTCCAATTTCAAGCCGTGAACGGCTACAGGCTTTCAGCTTCGAGCTTTTCCGGCTTGT
>JAGGSD010000161.1 GCA_021159265.1 Syntrophobacterales bacterium
TTGTTAACCAATACATTATCAAACACGAATTCATAAAAAAACTGCATAAACGCTACCAAAAAGAGGGTATCGAAATTCCGTTCCCCATCACAACCCGTTTATATGCACGATGGGGATTAGAGGAACTTTTTAACTTAACAACTATAGGCTTCCCTGGATATAAAGTGATCAGTCTTCCCTGTACATTTACTCGCTTGTTTTTTTCTTTAGTCTCAATTAACGTTAATTCGATGTTTCGATGAGAAATTTTTACTTTTATCCTGTTTCCATGCCAGGAAGTAGTATAGCTTAGTTCCCTCCATCTCTTAGGTAACCATGGCATGAAGGTTAGCACTCCACTCCTTACGTCCATTCCGGCAAAGCCATTCACTACAATCTTCCATGCCACACCCGCTGCAGCGCCATGGATGCCTTCACCGGTATTTTTCATAATGTTTAACAGATCAATACAAGATGTCTTCAAAAAATAGTTGTATGCATTTTTGTGGTCTCCTACCTCTAATCCCATGATGGCGTAGGTGCCTGGAGACAGAGAAGATTTATGCATTGTTCTTTCATTATAATACTTATAATTTCGTAATTTCTCAGCGGGGCTAAAATCGTCCATGAAAGAGCAAAGTAAGAGAACTACATCTGCCTGTTTGATGAGTTGTGTTTCGGCAGGAGTCAAAGGATGTATATCAGGTAGGACAGGTAACCCGTTACGATCCCATTTTGTTATGGTAAAATCCGGAAGGTCAAAGTATCCCTCAAACTGTTCGATGAGCCCTCTTTTCTCATCATATGGGAAAAAGATATTCTCAGAAACATTATCCATTTTTTCAATCTCTTTTTGTGTCAATTTCAATTTGCTTCTAAGTCTTTCAAAATCTCCTTTGGCCCATCTTTTCATCTCTTTATAAAGAGAGACGGCCTGTTTTAAGTGCCATTTTACCATATAGTTAGTGAAACTATTGTTATCCACGTGGGGGTGGAATTCATCAGGACCAATTACCTTTCGTATCTCCCAGTGTCCTCTCCTTTCCTCAACTCTGCTTAACCAGAATCTTGCTGTCTGGAAGACAATCTCTGCGCCATACTGGTATAAAAACTCTTTATCGCCGGAAATGTTAACATATTTAAAAAGCCCGTAGACTACGTCAGAAACTATATGCTGCTCTTCATCCCCGGTCCAAACCCTTTCTTTTTTGCCATCCTGAAAATAAATATATTTTGGGGTTGTCTCTTCTCCGCTATCAGCGCTTTCCCAGGCAAACTTTGCCCCATTGCACCCTAATTTCTCTGCATTCTTTATGGCCCCGGGTAGGGTGTAAAAACGGTATAGTAAAAGATCCCGTGCTGCCTCCGGGAAGGTGTAGATAAAAAATGGGAGGACAAAAATCTCGGTATCCCAGAAGGAATGTCCTTTATATGTTTCCCCTGTCAGGAATTTTGCCCCAATGCCTACTGTTGGATCATGGTGAGGTTTTGCTATCATCAAATGGTATAGGTTGAACCTTATAGACGTCTGTGCCCTCTTGTCGCCCAATATTTGAATATCAGCCCTTTCCCACCACTCTTTCCAAACTTGAATATGCCTTTGAAGGTGATACTCCTCTCCTTTTTCAATCAATGTCCTGAGTTCTGTGATTGCCGCATCCTTTAATTGTGGTCCATAGCCTTCTCTGCTGGTATATATAGTTACCCATTTGGTTAGATAATAAATTCTTCCCCTTTTTGCTTCAAAGGTCACTTCTTCAGCAAATTTTTCTCCATACATTCTGTTGACCTGAATGAATTCTCCGGAAGGATTATTAAAGGAAAGGGATGATGCAAGACCAACCTTAACCTTTTCATCCCTTGTCTCTACTTCTAAATAACTATATTCCCTGCCACGTTCCATCTTAACCAAATTGAGATGTTTTATCCTTTCTCTTGGGAAATAGCCCTTGTTGGTTACATCTCCATTTAGCCCACTTATTATCTTAATCTTTCCAGAGAAATTTATGGGGGTGATATTGTATTCAATTACAGCACACCTCACCTCATGCGCAGATACTACGCTTTTGCTCTCTACCTGAACTATCTTTCCATATTTATCCTGAAATCTTGTTCTACGATGAAGGATTGCCTTGCGAAGATCCAGAGTTCTTTCATGAAACAAAACCTTGCAGGTATTAAAATTAAACTTTCTTTCATCACTCCATACAGAAAAGTCATTCCATACAGGGAGTTTAACCAGTTCTTTCGAAAGGGCTTCAGATTTATCAAAGATTCCAGCAATATAAGTCCCCCGGTAGCTTCCTGAAGGATTTTCCCCAAGGCATGCTCTATGTCCAAGATAACCATTTCCCAGGGTAAAGATGGATTCATACATGCCTATTTTGGAAGGACTGTATCCTTCTTCCTTTACAAGCCATTCTTCTTCGGATAGCCTGAATTCTTCGATTGGATGTTCTTTATTATTAAATATTGTCTTTAAATCTGATGTAGTAATCTCTCCCATGTCTTTAACCACCACATCAGCCATTCCTACATTTTCGGGTGAATATTGATGGGAGACTCCGACACAGAAGAATCCGCTTTGCTTTGCTGCTTCTACTCCCGCTCTTGCCGCCTCAAATACTACACATTCCTCGGGAGATAACCCAATTTTTTCAGCAGCGGAAAGAAAAATCTCTGGATCAAGCTTCCTATTCGTGAATTCTTTACCTGAGATGTTTGCATGAAAAATACCATCCAAGTTAATCTTTTTTTGGATATAATCTGCATTGTTGTCTGAAGAGACAGCGGCCAAATCGATTTTTTCCTCTTTTAATTGTTTCAGCAAGGTTATTGAGCTTTCAAATATCTTAATGTCCTCCTTCTGAAGTAATTCATGAAAGTACCTGTTCTTTTTTTCACAGACCTTTCTAATTTCCTTATCGGTTAAATCAATAAAAATGGATCGTGCCCACTCATCCTCTGATTTGCCATCCACCTTTTTTTCATAATCTTTTCTGGAAAGACTTTTTCCATACTCATTAAATATCCTTTCCCATGCCTTAAAGTGAACAGGTATTGTGTCAACAATTATCCCGTCAAGATCAAATATTACACCTTTAATTTCGTCCATTCCTACACTATTTCTCCCGTTGGTGTGATGGTGGGGATTCTCTTCTTTGCCCCCTCTTTCTCTTTTGGTATATACTTCCCGGCCAGTAAATCCTTGTAAACCTCCAAGACCCGTCTGGTATATATCTCTTTGGTATATTTCTCTTTAACAAGTTCTCTTCCTTTATTACCCAATCTATCCCTCAATTCTTTAGATAAGAGTAAATTGATAGTTTTCTCTGCCAATATTTGGTGGTTTCTTTTTGGTATTACATACCCATTCACATCGCTGTGGATGATTTCTGGCATACCTCCGGAATCAGTAACAATTATAGGTTTTCCCGAAGACATCGACTCAAGGGTGGCAAGACCGAATGGCTCTTCAGCAGTTGAGGGGTAAACTACAAGATCAGAAATACGGTATAGCTCTGGTATTTCATCGTCAATGGAAAAATGGCTTATGTATACACTCTTTTCTAAACCCAGATGTTTGATCAGGGACATGAAAAAGGCAATTTCCTTATTCTGAACCAATCCCCAATCTATAACCTTTTTACTTCCGGCCATGATCAAAAAAGCATCGGGAAATTTTTCCTTTACCAGGCGAAATGCCTCAATAATTATATCACATCCCTTATCCATGCTCATTCTTGCTGGATTGAAAATTATATTTTTCTTTCCTTTCAAGATCTGGTGGCGATCAAAAATTTTGGGGGAAGGTGGTTTTGGAGAAAACAATCGGCTGTCGGTGCCATGATGAATGGTAACAATCTTTTCTTCTGGAATACCAATCGCTAAAAGTTCCCTTTCAATATAGTGGGATATAGAGATAATCTTGCTCCAATTAACCTTACAGCTCAAATCCAAAAACATTTTATCAGGCCAACTGTTATGAGCAGTTAAGACCATGGGAATCTTTCTTTTTGCACAACTCTCTTCAAGCAACCTTACATGGTAGTGGCTAAAATAATTCATATTGTGGGCATGGACAATATCGGGCTTAACCTTATCTAAACATTCATCGATAGTTTCTTCCAGCCTTTCATCTACCTCCTGAAAACCGCTCCTAACCAACCAATTTAGATTAAAGTACCGGGAGCGATAAATCTTTGCACCATGAAAATCGAATTCTTCCGGGGAACCTTCAGCAGAACCTGTAAGTAGAGAAACCTCATTCCCCATCGTCACCTGTTCTGGCAAGAGGAACATAAGATGGGTTTCAACCCCTCCAATAATTGGGGGGAAACCCCAATGAACATGAAAAATTTTCAATTTAACTACCTCCTTTCGTTTACCAATGATTAAATAACCACCTGAATCCGTGGCATTAAAGTTGCGTATCATAAAAGAAGACTATAAAACTCCCTTTTCCCCTCGGATACCCGTAAAAATTACATCAAGCGGAAAGTGATTTCAGAAACGTTATGACAACGGGCTGATATTACAGTCAAATGGCTTTTTAGTCACGGTGCCATTATCTTCGCGCAGACTTTCCTGTCCGCATAATCTCAACAGATTGTACGCATTAGCGCCAAACCGGAATGGCTTGACAATCTCTCATCCCCTTCGGTAACTCTCGTACTTAATCAACCTCATCTTCACCTCGCTGGTGCATGTCTTTGAGGTCTTATGCAGCACATTTAACATTTATTATCAAGTGGTTATTGCTAATTAAGCAAGATTAAGGCCACGGATTCAGGTATAATCCTCTGCATGAAAGCCGGCGCATTTACAAAACCGATTATCCTGTTGCAG
>JAGGSD010000204.1 GCA_021159265.1 Syntrophobacterales bacterium
AAGTTACTTTCCATTATAATGCCGACGTGTCGGCATAGTGGAGCTTTCAAGTAACTCAAATCTGCAAATGTGTTACAAGTGTTTCATATTACTTAACATTTATTAAAATAGCGGGGGTAGGGGCGACTTTAGTCGCCCGTCAGTCCGTCGAACGCTCAGTCGAACCATGAAGGGAGGTTAAAACCTCCCCTACCCATACGGTAAAAATGCAACCCGCCGTTTGATACCCGAGTAGCTATGCCGCAAGTTACTTTCCCTTACAATGCCGTAAAACGGCATAGCGGGGCTTTTTACGAGTCCATCAAAGGTAATTGGTATACAAATTGCTTTAACTGAAGGCTGAAAATTAGAGGTTTTGTTTTCCAGTTCTTTACTCACCTTCTAACCGCTGAGACCTCTTCCGGGTTGGTATTTAATTTTTTCCTGGTTCCCATGCTCCAGCGTGGGAATACATGCCGTGAACCGTAACCCAGTTGCCTATTGAGGTGGTAGTGATGACTTTTTTCAGATCAGAGATGTTATATGGTAAGTTTCTTATTCTTCTTGCTTTAACCGCATTGTTTATTTTTTTGCCTTGTTCAGAGAGCTCTGGCGGAGAGGCTGAAGATGAATATCACGGTTTTTATGTGGTGTCTTCGTATAAAAACTTTAATGATGCCGCGGCGCTGGTCGAAACGCTGAAAGCACAGGGTTATGATCCTTTCTGTAAAACAGTGGACATCCCAGGGAAAGGGAAATGGCGCCGGGTATTTGTAAAGCGGTATAAAAATAGAATAAAGGCGTTGTTAGCTGGGAAGGAATTAAGAGAAAAAGGGGTAATCAAGAGTTTCATAGTATTGAAAACCGGACCTGAAGACAGAAGACCCGCGCCGCGGCGGAACACAGATACGGAAGATAATAAAAATACTCCCCCGCTTCCCGCTTTAACAAAGACGGAAATCTTTGCTGTTCCCAATTCAGCAAAAAAGAAGCTGGGTTCTCGGAACATAAAAGATGTTGTACTGCCGCCCGATAAAGAGATTATGCCGGTTGATAAAAAGATTGTGCAACCAGGTCCAAAAGAGATTGTGTTGCCTGAGAAAGAGGATCCAGGCTTGAAGGCGGGCGGAAAACCGCATAACAGCGCCATGAGCGATTTCACTGCCGGAAGATACAAAGACGCTTTGGGCAAATTCAAAGAGATAATTAAAACTGAGAAGAATGAAACCGTGCTGAGGCGCATAGCTGATTGTTATTATTTTTTAGGAGAAAAGGGTGATAACCGCTATCTTTCGAAAGCCGTTGATCAATACAGAAACATTATCCGGAGCTATCCCGGCTCAGAGAAAGAAAACGCGCAGGCTGTTTACAGACTTGCCGTAAGTTACAGCCGCCTGAATCTTTATTACGAAGCGTTAATAGAATTTAAAAATCTATGTTCGAAATATTCTGAATCGGATTATGTTCCCGAATCTTTATACATGATGGGTAAAATGTACTACAGGATAAAAAAATTTAACGAAGCAATCGGGAAATTTAAAGAATATATAAAAAGATTTCCGGCCGGCAAACATGTCAGAGACGCATATTTTAGTGTGGGGGATTGCTATTCCCAAATGCGTCAATTTCGTGACGCTGATGTCTGGTACGGCGACGCTTTGGAAAGGTGGCCCGCCCTGGAAGATATTCCGGAAGACACTTTGTCAAATCTGGGATCGCATTATTTTCAAGTCGGAAAGTACGATAATGCTCTGAATATTTTCTTTGTTTATCTGAATCTGTTTCCCGACGGTAAACATTGCAGGAGCGCTCTTTATATGATCGCCCGCTCCTTTGAGAAAATAGGTCAATTACCTCTTGCCCTTAGAGCGCTCAGTCTGGTGGTTGAGCGGTATCCCGGAAGCAGGGAAGCCCAGAGAAGCGTGCTCACTATGGCGAATATCGGAGTATCGTATCCGGATATAAAATTGCCGGCGAATATCTTTCCGGAAATGGATTATTATAGGGCTCCAATCGAGGCATATGACAAAATGGCGGGAAGACTTTCCGATCTTGATATGGAGGAAGAGCTGATATTTCGGAGGGGAGATGCCCTGACAAAAAAGGGGAGGCACAGGGAGGCTTTTGATAACTACAGGCTTCTTCTGAATAAATTTCCTTATGGAACATACAGGAAGGCAGGCGAGAAAAATCTCATATTAAGCGCAGAACACCTGATTGATGATTGTTATTCAAGGAAGGACTATACTGCTGTTTTGGAGGCATATTTTAAATTTGACAGAAAAGTTTTGTTCAGGAGATGTGATTTTGACATGCTGTTCAAGATCGGAGACAGCCTGAAAAAAATGGGTCTGGCAGACCACGCTTCCGGATTCTTCGGGGAAATGATTAAGGTATTTGAAAAGGATAAAAGGATAAACAAGCTTTTACTTGCCGCGGCGGAGGTTGATTATGGCAGGGGAGATTATGAAGACGCGAAGAAGAGATTGAAGGAGCTGCTTAAAGAAAAATCAGGGGTGGATAAAAGGACAGTGGCGGCGGCCGGGAAACTGATGGGGGATATTTCTTGCAAAGAAGGGCTTTTCAATGATGCAGCCGGCTTTTACTCGGAAGTTATAGGTTCCGAAGCGGGGGTTAAGGATATTGCGGTTATCCGTAAAAAGTATGCCGATTCATTAAAAGAGATGGGTTGCTATTCATCCGCCCTTATAAATTATGAAAGGGTATTGAAAAAATGTAAAGGCAAGGCGCAAAAATGTTCCGTTCCTTTGGTCGCGGGTTCTTATGAGGGGGCGGGAGATTGCCTGTATGGCAAAGGGAAATACCGGCAGGCGATCCTGATGTACGAACAGTCTATGAAGGGTATTCCCGAGGACAAACAGAGCATGTGGACCATAATCAATATGGCGCGGGGATACGCAAATCTGGGTAATAAACCTATGGCTGACAAATTATTCAGTTCATTAAAAGAGGGAAGCGGTGATGAATTCCGGTCGAGAGTGGCGGATTATTATGCAGCAGGAAATGACTGAACAGGGCGATAAAGAAAGAAGGGGTCAGGGGTCATGGTTAACAGTTTACGGTTCTGGAAACCGGAAACCGGAGGCATGGCGCACAGGCAGGAAAGCCCCCGTTTTTACAACAGCCATTTGAGGACTTTCTCATCTCGTTCCCATGTTCCTGCCTGCCTGTGCGGTGCACCTGTCTGCGTCGCAAACGCGACAGGCAGGCGCAGACAGGCGTGGGAATGCATAAAACGCGGACAGGAGGAGAGCTTGTTTTTACAACAGCCATTTGAGGACTTTGATCGGGCAACCCTAAGATTGCAGAAGGCCTTTGCCGATCTGGAGGAGAAATTTGAAAATATAAACAGGGAACTGGATCGCAAGAACACAGAACTGCAAGAGACCCTGGCAGAGAAAGAAAAGATAAGCAGTTATCTTCAAAACATCCTCGAGAGTCTTACAACCGGCGTGGTGGTGACGGATATGGAAGGAAAAACAACGATGATGAACCGGGGAGCCGAGGTGTTTACAGGGTTTTCGAGAGAAGATGCCATGGGAGTAAGCGCAAATTTGCTGTTTGAAAACAAAATTTCATCCGATCCGAAAGGCTGCTTCGGCCTCGAATGTTTTGACGGTGGCATGGGAGAGAAGATAAGGCTGAAAGGAAGGATATTGGAAGTCTTCGGTTCCGCCGTCAAAGCGAGAAATGGGAAGGAAACAGGAAAGGTTATTGTCCTTCGCGACATTACAAAGCTCGAGAAATTGGAAGCAACAGTGAAAAGGACGGAAAAACTTGCCGTAATGGGTGAAACTGTGGCGAACATTGCCCACGAAATAAGAAATCCTTTGGGGAGCATAGAGCTTTTTGCTTCTTTGCTGGTAAAGGATCTGAAAGAGCAGAAAAACCGCGACAGGGCATCACATATCGTAAGTTCTGTCAGGGATATGGACAACAAGATATCCAATCTGCTTCTCTTTGCGAGAGACCGGAAGCCGCCGATGAAAAATGTCAATGTCCATAACGCGCTTAAAGAGGTTATAGCTTTTTCCGAACAGATTATCAAAAAAGAGAATATCCTTCTCACTGTAAATTATGAAGATGTCGATCCAATAATTGCCGGCAATGCCGAGATGCTGAAGCAGGTATTTCTGAATCTGATACTGAACGCCATGCAGGCGATGCCGGAGGGAGGGAATCTTTATATTGAAACGCGAGTTTCTGATGGCAGATATGAAGGGGGGACTTGCGGTTCAAATGTAGAAATCAGGTTTATGGACACCGGTTGTGGAATACCCGCTGAAAGCATCAAAAAGATATTTGACCCCTTTTTTACCACAAAGGGAAAGGGGGCGGGCCTTGGTCTTGCCATAGTCCACAATATTATAGATATTCACGGCGGTTCGATAGATGTGGAGAACAACAAGGGCGGCGGGGCAGTTTTTAATATTACATTTCCAATGATTATAACAGGGATCAGGGATCAGGAATCGGGGGTCAGGGGTTCTCGTTCCCATGCTTCTGCCTGCCTGTGCGAAGGAACGCACGCAGACAGGCGAGGGAATGCATATAGCCCCCGACCTCTAACCCGGATAAGCCGGAACCAAGATGAACATCGAACATCGAACGTCCAACATCGAATGTTGAATGGGAAACGGCGGCCAACCGTGAACCTTTGAACCGTAAACGCTTACTAAATTCTTTTGCCGTTCGACGGTTCGACTGAGCTCACGCCGAAGTCTCACGCCGAAGCCAATTTTGCACGAACTTTACAATTAAGGGACTAAACCTAAAAATAGAGTCCCTATAGATTATCATTACGACAATATCCAAACTGA
>JAGGSD010000002.1 GCA_021159265.1 Syntrophobacterales bacterium
TCAAGATTAACGTCCAACATCGAACATTGAACGCCGAACGTCGAATAATGATGTCGCTTCGCTCCTCAAATTATTCTAAAATCAAATAAAAAAACATCCGATACCAGACAAGTAAGCCTCTATTCCTGTTTCTTCATTTTCCCCATTCAACATTCGATGTTGGACGTTCGATGTTCATCTTGGTTCCGGCTTGTCCGGGTTAGGATATTGGCATCTGTGATCATCATATCTTAACGGTAAAAACACACCAACAAAATATGTAGATCGTATCTTGTGCCAGCATAAAGTGCAGGATTGTAAAAATACTTGATACAGATGGTATCATTTCAAATCAACAAAATATGTAGGATCATAATATATCCCAACACAAAATGTGAGGTTGTGCTTCGGTATACCACATTTACAGGTTCCAATACCACTTCTACTTTTTAACCCTATATTCACGTACTACAACTATCTGATTTAATTACATAATAACTATTATATTTTTTCTCATCCCGGTGGCATAGCTCATGCAGTAAAAACATATAATATGCTGACAAAGCCAAAGTTGCCTGATATAATATAATAAAGTAACGGAGAAAAATATGATGTCGGATCACCACAAGCTTAATAACAACAAAATTATTAACCTCAATGACTGGGTGGATTTTGAGCAGAATTTCCACGATGAGGATTATTTTCAGGAAGCGCTCCGTATAGAGCGAAAGAGATCAGAACGTTCGGGAAAACCTTTTCTGTTAATGCTGGTCGATATCAAGAGACTCATCAACGGTAAAAACGGAAAAATAATATTCAGAAAAATAATATCTCAATTAAACTTATATACAAGAGAAACCGATATAAAAGGCTGGCATATTAACAAATCTGAGATCGGGGTTATTTTTACGGAAATAGGCGAACAGGATAAGGATTTTATATTTGAAAGAATAACACACAGAGTTCAGGACAGCTTATTTTTTATCATTGAGTCAAAATATTTTCACGAGATAAAACTCTCTCTCAAATGGTTTTCAAACGAAAGTAACGATGAAGAAAATAACTATACACCTGATCCCGTCTTCTATCCTGACATTGTTGAAAAGGCGCTTCATAAAGTTTTTTTCCTTTTCACTAAAAGAATCATTGATATTATCGGCAGTATTTCGGCGCTTATTGTGTTTTCGCCGCTATTTATCCTTATCCCTATTCTGATTAAAATTGATTCAAGAGGTCCCGTTTTCTTCAGACAGGAGAGACTGGGCCAGTTCGGAAAAAAGTTCGCCTTTCTAAAATATCGATCTATGCATGTGGACAATGATGATAGTCTGCATCGTGAATACATCAAGAATCTGATTACAAGTGAAAATGCTGAAAGCGCAAATAGTTATAACCCGGGGGGAAACGGCCTTTATAAAATACAGAATGATCCGCGCGTCACTCTTATAGGAAAGGTTTTACGAAAAACAAGCCTCGACGAACTTCCACAGTTCATAAATGTATTAAGGGGAGAGATGTCTCTCGTAGGACCAAGGCCCCCAATACCATACGAGTACGATGAATACAAAGTCTGGCATACGCGGCGCGTCATCGAAGTAAAACCCGGCATTACAGGACTCTGGCAGGTCGAGGGAAGAAGCTCTACCTCATTCGATGAAATGGTGCGGCTGGATCTAAAATATATAAAAGAATGTTCCCTCTGGCTGGATATAAAGATTATCCTTAAAACCCCCTGGGTGGTATTAACAGGCAAAGGAGCTTATTAATCAAAGAACAAACAAAGGTTCAAGGTTCAAGGACAAAGGTGAAAACTAATTTTGATACGCCCGTAAAAAGTCACAGAAACACTCTTTTGTCATTCTGAGCGATAGCAAAGAATCTGATATCATTGAGATTCTTCGTCGCTCCGCTCCTCAGAATGACACGACGTGAACTTTTTACAAGCGCATCAAGGTTGATGCATTCGTAAAAAGTCGGATTTCCCCTCCCCTGGTGGGAGGGGATAAAGGGGAGGGGGACATAACTAGTTGAAATAGCAGTGTTCTCACCCTCACCCCTACCCTCTCCCATCAAGGGAGAGGGAGTTTTTTGGACTTTTTACGAAACCGTTAATTTTGAATTAAGAAACAAGGTGGGTAGCATGGACAAACTCGTTTGTCCGTGGATGTTTAATTTTGAATTTGTCGCATCCCGGGCCGACAAAAACGGGCCGATAGGGGCATCGGCCCCTACAATCGCTACAAATATTTTGATGGGTACCATGGCTAAACCATGTGTTCATTACAACTTTATCATACATTGTAGGGCCCGTTCCCCGAACGGGCCGATGGGGGCATCGGCCCCCTACAAAGGATACATCCTGAGCCCTTCGATTACACTCAGGACAGGCCTGTCGAAGGACACATCAAAAAAGGAGGACTAAGAAATGTTAAACATAGGCGTTATCGGTTACGGCTACTGGGGTCCTAATTTAGCAAGAAATATCGGCAGTATTGAGAGCGCATCACTTGTTTCTGTATGTGACTTGAATCCCGATGTCCTTAAAAGGGTAAGCGGGATTTATCCTAATATTGAAGTAACTACAGACTTTAATGAAATCATATCGTCTCCGAAAACTGATGCTGTTGCCATTGCAACCCCTGTTTTTACTCACTATGAACTGGCCAAAAAGGCCCTTGAAAATGGAAAGCATGTATTTGTGGAAAAACCGTTTACATCTTCCGTGCCCCAGGCAGAGGAATTGATTGAGCTGGCGGACAAAAAGAATCTTACCATCATGGTTGACCATACCTTCCTCTTTACCGGCGCGGTGCGGAAAATTAAGGAACTCATCAGTGAAGGTGTCCTGGGCAATTTGTATTATTTCGACTCGACAAGGGTCAATTTAGGACTTTTCCAGCACGATATCAATGTGATATGGGATCTCGCCCCCCATGATTTTTCCATCATGGATTACGTTGTTGAAGAAAAACCCACGGCTGTCGCCGCAACCGGTGTGTCACACTTCAATGGAAAGGAAAACATTGCATACGTCACGGTCTATTTTCCTAACAGCATGATCGGACATTTTAACGTGAACTGGATGTCTCCCGTTAAAGTAAGGAATACCCTCATCGGCGGCGATAAAAAAATGCTTGTATGGAATGATCTTGAATCTGATGAAAAAATAAAAATCTACGACAAAGGTGTTGAGGTAACAACACCGGAAAGCATATATGACCTCCTCATCAGCTATAGATCCGGAGATGTCTGGTCTCCAAAGATCAACCAGACCGAGGCGCTCAAATTGGAGGCAGAATATTTCGTCGACTGCGTTACAAATAATAAAACCCCCTTCAATGACGGGATGGCGGGTCTGAGAGTTGTCAAGATCCTGGAAGCAACCAACAAATCACTGAGAAAAAGAGGAGAAACAATACCATTATGAAAGGTGCAAGGAACAAGGTTCGGGGATATCGGCCCTTACAAAGGATATATCCTGAAAATAAATGGGAACAATTACAATACTGTATGGTATGAATATTGCTTCCTTTTGTAGAGTCCGTTCCCCGAACGGGCTGACAGGGGCATTGGCCCCTACGAAAGATTCATCCTGAGCCTGTCGAAGGATACAATTATGAGTGAATACCTTAGCATAGCAGATGACGTCAAGCTCGGAGAGAACGTTAAACTCTCCAAATTCATTAACCTGTATGGCTGTTCCATCGGCGACAACACAAAAATAGGCGCCTTCGTCGAAATTCAGAAGAACGCAACAGTGGGTAAAAACTGCAAAATTTCAAGCCATACGTTCATCTGTGAAGGAGTAACCATAGAAGATAACGTATTCGTGGGACACGGCGTAACATTTATCAATGATACCTACCCGCAGGCAACAAATCCCGACGGAACATTACAGACGGAAAAAGATTGGCAAGTCGAGCCAACTCTGATAAAAAAATGCGCCTCCATAGGATCAGGCTCAACTATTCTGAGCAATGTGACGATAGGTAACAATGCGATCGTCGGCGCCGGCAGCGTCGTAACAAAAGACGTCCCCCCCGACACCATCGTCGCCGGAAACCCGGCAAGGGCAATTTTTAATTCTTAATTTTGAATTTTGAATTAAGGCAAAGCAATTTTGGATGAATGAGAGAAAAGCCTAATATTATTAAAGATAAAACGTATAATTTTGCGCTAAAGATTATCCAGCTATACCAAGAGCTGCGCAATCAGAAAGAATTCGTCCTTTCAAAACAGTTATTGAAATCAGGAACCAGTATTGGTGCCAATGTTGAAGAAGGTACAGCTGCTCAGAGCAGGAAAGATTTTATCTCAAAAATGGCGATAGCGTCAAAAGAGGCAAGGGAAACACATTATTGGCTAAGGTTGTTGCGTGACAGCAAATTTTGTGAAAATATCAATGTTTCTAGCCTGATTGAAGAATCCGAAGAGATTATCAAGATTATTACAGCAATCGTTAAAACAACGCAGAAATAATTCTAAATTTGTTTTTATAATTAAAGATTGAGAGGTTTGCATAACTACATTTTTGGTCATTGCGAGGAGCAAAGCGACGCGGCAATCATATGAATTATTAGTATGTTATGAGATTGTTTCGCTTCACTCGCAATGACAATATGGGTATTGTGCAAAGCTCTCAAATTATTCTTAAGTTTTTGGAATCCAGGGGGCGGAGCTGTATCTGAAACACACCTTTTAACATTCAAAATTGATGCATTCGTAAAAAGTCGGATTTCCCCTCCCCTGGTGGGAGGGGATAAAGGGGAGGGGGACATAACTAGTTGAAATAGCAGTGTTCTCACCCTCACCCCTACCCTCTCCCATCAAG
>JAGGSD010000150.1 GCA_021159265.1 Syntrophobacterales bacterium
CTTTCCATTATAATGCCGCTAAACGGCATAATGGAGCTTTTTACGAGACCATCACTGTTGGTTGCCTTATCTTTATACCGGTTTATATTCATCGTTTATAACCTTGAACCTTGAACCTGAGTACATACATAAATTCATTATAGGAGATTTGAAATCATGCATAAATTTTTTAATCCGGAATCGGTTGCCGTCATTGGAGCTCCAGGCAAGACGGGCCTGGGAGCTCTAAACAATGTTGAAAACATGTTACGATATGGTTACGAGGGACGCATATATCCTATTAATCCAAAAGTCAAAGAAATTTGCGGGTTAAAAGTTTATTCGTCTGTTCTTGAAATACCGCAGCCGGTGGATCTGGCTGTTATTTCCGTGGGAAGAGATCGGGCGTTATCCCTGTTTGAAGAGTGTGTACAGGCAGGCATCAGGCGAGTTGTCATTATCAGTCAGGGATTCGCCGACGCAGACCGGCGTGGCGCAGAGTTGCAGAAACATATTGTCGAACAGGCGAAAAAAAACCATGTGCGGGTTCTCGGACCTAATACTATGGGTCTGCTTAATAATTTTCACAACTTATCAACCGGTTTTGTAGATATTCCCAGACCTGAGAAATATCCTCATGTATCTCTGGTTGCTCAAACCGGAGTAATTCAGTTAGCTCCTAAAGATTTTGCCTATAACTCCTGGGGTAAGGCAATCGATCTCGGAAATATGGGAGACGTTGATTTTGTAGATGCGTTGGAATATTTTGCCGATGATCCCGAAACAGAAGTAATAGCTATGCATATGGAAGGTATGCAGCGAGGTCGTGAGTTTTTGGAAGTGGCCTCCAGGATCACCTATCATAAACCGATTGTTGCACTTAAGACCGGTAGGAGCAGCGCTGGGGCTGAGGCAGCGCTTTCACATACTGCTTCACTTGTGGGCGAAGATGCGGTTTTTGACGCAGTTTTTGAACGGGCTGGTATAATTCGCGTAAAAACCATTGCGGAATTACAAGATACCCTTCGCGCGCTCGTTTGTTTTAAGGTAATAGAAGGGCCAAAGATTGGAGTTGTGACTGCTACTGGCGCAGCAGGCATTATGGCCATAGATGCTTGCGAAGAAGAAGGATTGGAGCTTGCCGAGCTGCCTAAAGGTTTGTCAGAGAAGTTAAAGAAAGGAATGCCGGAATGGGTACACATCGGCAATCCTATAGATATATGGCCGGTGGGTATGATTGGAGGCAATTACCCCGGAGCGGTTGGCACAACTGTAACGGAACTGTTAATATCACCCGGTGTGGATGGTGTAATTATGATGACGCCTGCCGTAAATTCTCCTCTCCATATCGATATTGCCGATCTTACGGAAGTGATTTCAGAAGCGCGAAGGAAGGCAGGGAACAATAAACCCATTGCTATATGGCCGTATTCGGATGATCATTCCATTTTCCCCGATCGTTACGAGGCGATTGATGGCGTGGCGTCATTTCATTCTCCTGAACAGGCCGTTAAGGGACTGTCTTCTTGTTATAAATACCACAAGTTACGAAATAGAGCGATTCCGTCAGGAAAGCGTTTTATAATTGATCATGATAGGGCCGATCCTGTTCTGGAAAGAGGAAGAAAACAGAAAGTCCTGGCGGGAGAAGACGCCCTTTGTTTACTCAATGCGTTTGGAATTCCTACCGTAAGAGGCGCTATAGCCGGGAACTGGGAAGAACTTGAAACCGCGGCATTGGAACTTGACAATCCTTTCGTTCTTAAACTTTCCGGTTCGGCGTTTCTTCATAAAAGTGAGTGGGGTGGTGTAAAAACGGGAATCGACAATATGGGAGAACTCCGTGAGGCTTTTCGTGAAATGTCGGAAAACGTTTTTCGCATAGATCCCAAACTGAAGATTGAATCTTTTCAGTTACAGGAGCAGGCATTTGGCAAGGAACTGTTACTCGGTTTAAAACAAGATTTCCAATTCGGTCCGGTAATTGCCTGCGGGATGGGGGGTATTTATACGGAAGTATTCCGTGATATAAGCCGGGAAATAGTTCCTGTTGACAGATCTGTTGCGGAAAGAATGATCAAGTCGCTTGGAATCTACCCTTTATTGAAAGGCGTGAGAGGAGAAGAAGGTGTGGATATGGAAGCTCTTCTGGATGTCCTGGAACGACTTTCTTTTTTAGCTGTCGAAATTCCGGATCTGGTGGAACTTGATATCAATCCCTTGCTGGTATCTGAAACCGGGTGTAAAGCGGTAGATGCGCGGTTATTGTGGTGAAATATTTGTTTGCAAAATCAAATTTTCACATTACAGAACAAGTTCATTAATGATTAAGATACCGGTTCTTCAATGTTTTTCAAAATTTGAATAAGGAGAGTAGTAAGCTGTGGCCGGAGTTACTTTTAGCAGCAGGGGCGGACGTATAAAAACTGATATAAGAAAAGGCAAAGTTAAAAGCTCAAGATCTGCAGAAGACGTCGTCCGTGAAATAAAGAAAGATATGAAAAAGCCACCCGGGGAAGATTACAGGGAACGCTCACTAGCCATTCATGGTTTAATCTGCGCCAAATGCGGCAGGGAGTTTGATCATTCCAACCGGCATCTTTTAACGGTACATCACAAAGATGGCAATCATCACAATAATCCGCCTGATGGCAGTAACTGGGAAAATCTTTGTATCTACTGTCATGAGGATGAGCACAGCCGGGACCTTCTTGGCGGTTACTTTAACGGTTCAACAGGTGGGGAAGAAGAGGGCAGGGTGGCTTATAAAGGTAAAACAACAAAAAATGAAAAAGAATCCGGTTTCGGAATTCTCGGTGAAAAGTTAAAAGAGGCAATGAAAGAAAAAGAAAAGAAATGATATGATGATATATGAAGAATGCAGGAATTTTTATCGATTAAAATTTTTAATTGTGCTATTTTCCATGTCATTATAATAAATCAAAGGAGGTACGTTACAGTGGATGT
The DNA here is from genome assembly GCA_021159265.1 of Syntrophobacterales bacterium. Classification (GTDB taxonomy): domain Bacteria; phylum Desulfobacterota; class Syntrophia; order Syntrophales; family UBA6807; genus UBA3084. The sequence goes on from JAGGSD010000150.1 coordinate 2,947, forward strand.
TATCGATCAAGGCGTTGGAAGATTATTTATGGATCCCGATGCGGATAACGCAAGAGAATTTTTCAAGACGAAGTCCCGGGCGATGACGAGCAAATTAATGTCTTTAAAAGACGCGGTTGCGAAGTATGTGCATGACGGGGAATACCTGGCAATCGGTGGATTTGGAGCCAACAGAACCCCCGTTGCAGCATGTCATGAGATTGTGAGACAGGGAAGAAAAAATATGGCCTTTGCAGGGCATACTTCCACACATGATTTTCAGGTTCTTTGCGCCGGGAAAGTTTTTAACAAATGCGATATAGCCTATATCATTGGTCTGGAGGCAAGAGGTTTGTCACCAAACGCGAGAAGATATATGCAAAGCGGTGAAGTTGAGGTTACCGAATGGACAAACTACTCCCTTTCGGCCCGTCTGAAGGCTGCGGCAATGGGTATTTCATTCATTCCCATCAGAAACGTAATGGGGACGGATACCTTCAAATTCAGCGGCGCAAAAATTATCGAATGCCCCTTCACAGGGCAGAAGTATGCGGCAATGCCGGCCCTCTGGCCCGATGTATCAATTATACATGTCCATGAGGCGGATATGTACGGTAACTCCAGGATTCGTGATATTACCGTTTCAGATATAGACTTGGCCAAGGCATCGAAACGCCTGATTATCACATGTGAGAGGCTTATTCCAAATGAAGAAATCCGTCGGGAACCGACACTGACAGCGATTCCTTTCTTTTGTGTTGATGCGGTATGTGAAGTGCCTTATGGGGCTTATCCCGGAGTTATGGCATATGAATATTTCTCCGATGAAGAGCATCTCATGGAATGGCTGACAGTCGAAAAGGACCCCGAGGCATTTAAAGAATTTATCGATAAAAATATCTACAATGTTGAGACCCATTTCGATTATATCAGACTGCACGGGGGTATGGAAAAGATGCTGGCCTTAAGGGATAAAGAACTGATGACGACCGGTAATAACAATAGAGGATAAGAAAGGAGGAAAAATAAGCGATGGCTGATTATAATACAATGGAACTTATGATAGTAACCGGGGCAAGAGAACTAAAGTCCGGTGTATCCGTTGCTGTCGGTACCGGCGCCCCCTGTGCGGCGGCAATGCTTGCCCAGAAAACCCATGCTCCGGATTTACTGATTGTTTTTGAAGCAGGAGGAATTGCTCCATTGCTTCCCGAGATGCCTATTTCTGTCGGTGACTCCAGAACTATCTGGAAGGCATGCCAGGCTACCAGTATGACTGATACAATGGAAACATTTTGCCGGGGTATGGTGGACTATACATTTTTAGGCGGCGCGCAGATTGATATGTATGGTAATTTGAATTCGACTCGAATCGGCCCGGATCATCAGAAACCAAAAGTCAGGTTTCCGGGCAGTGGAGGCGCCAATGATTTTGGCTCTTTCTGCTGGAATATGATGGTAATGACGCCACAGGATTCCAAGAGATTTACTGAAAAGTGTGATTTTATAACTACCCCTGGCTATCTGGAAGGTGGTGATTCCAGAGAAAAAGCCGGTTTGGCCAGAGGTTCGGGACCATACAGGGTGATAACCAATATGGCCGTTATGGACTTTGAGCCTGAATCTAAAAGGATGAGAATCAAGTCAATTAACCCCGGATATTCTGAAAAGGATGTCCAGGATAACTGTGGGTTTGAGCTCCTGAAGGCGTCCGAAATTACGGAAACAAATCCTCCGCAGGAAGAGGAACTCCGGGTTCTGAGAGAAGAAGTGGATCCCTATCGTTATGTTATAGGAAGATAGCAGTTCAATCTTTGACAATCTCGTAAAAAGCTCCATTATGCCGTTTAGCGGCATTATAATGGAAAGTAACTTTTA
>JAGGSD010000009.1 GCA_021159265.1 Syntrophobacterales bacterium
ACGCTTTTCTCGTAAATACGCATCCCAAATGCAGTCCGGGGACAAGAATGGAACATTGAACCCGTGAATGGTTACAATAAAAAATCAAAACGATATGTGTCTTTTTTGCAACACCAACCCGATTTGGTTTTAAAATAACCCGATTTGAATAACCGTATCTAACGGGGATTACTTATATATGTATGGCAATATGCTTCTCTGGTATGTTAATTGCTGTGACATGGAGCAACTTTTCTCATGAACAGTTGTTTTTGTCAAGAATGTATTGAATTTCTTTTTGGGATGAATTATTTTATGCATAGAATTTTCTTGACAAAAAAATAATTTTATAATTAACTCAGCACCTTTATTCAGAAATATTTTTACAGGCAAGAATCGCAGACTTGAAAATCAGTACAGCAAATATCCCGGAAAAGGGTTTAGCACTTCAGTTTTCCAAAAGTGAAGACTGGCTGCGTAAAATGCTGTCTGAAGAAGATAAGGCAGGTTTTTCCGCCGACAGAATTGATGGCCAGTGCTCTGTGACAAAAATAGGGAAAATGGTATCAGTCAAAGGAAACATAACGGCAGGAATTAATCTTGAGTGTTCCAGATGCCTTGAGAGTTTTACCTTACCGATAAAAACCGTATATGAATATACGTTTCTTCCCGCTGAAGATATGCCTGGGAATGAAGAAACAGAGTTAACAGGCGAGGATCTTGGCTTAAGTTATTACAGGAATGATACGATTGATCTTGACCCGATTATTTTAGAGCAGATTGTCATCCAGATTCCCATCAAGCCTCTCTGTAAAGAATCCTGCAAGGGTCTCTGTCCCGTTTGTGGGATCAATCTTAATGTGGCAAGCTGTAACCATAAACAGATGGCGTTTACGAGCCCATTTACAGCCCTTGAAAAATTGAAAACTGATGGTCTCGTGAAAAGTCATCCACAGGGTCATTGCGAGGAACGTAGCGACAAAATAATCTAATAAATACAAGTAGTTACAATATGTGAGATTGCTTCGCTCCGCTCGCAATGACGGTATTTTTGACTTTTTACGAATGTACCAAAACTCATAGCAAAGAAAACTGAAAAGAGGTTTATTTTATGCCAAACCCAGTAAAAAGACATTCGAAAACACGGAGAAATAAGAGAAGATCTCATGATGCTCTTACTTCGCCTGTAACCTCCATATGCCCACAGTGCAATGAACCTAAATTACCCCACCGAGCATGTCCCCACTGCGGATTTTACAAAGGGCGTGAAGTCGTCTCAACTTAAAAGCTTTTCTGAAGAAGTTTCGTCGGATTTGGAAATGGAAAGATCATGTGTAGGCTGGGTATAGTTTTCCCGGGTCAGGGGTCGCAATACGTGGGAATGGGCAAAGATTTCTACGTGGAATTCAAGGAAGCAAGGGATACTTTTGCTGAGGCACAAGATGTTCTCAAATTCAACATTGCGGAACTTTGCTTTGAAGGGCCTAAAGAAGATCTTGATCTGACAATAAACACGCAAACCACTGTTCTGACAATGACTGTGGCAGCGTATAGAATACTGGAAAAAGAAGCTGATACAAAACCAGCAGCCATGGCAGGTCACAGTCTTGGAGAGTACAGCGCTCTGCACGCTGCCGGAGCCATCAGCTTTGCCGATGCCCTGTCCCTTGTAAACATAAGAGGAAAATACCTGGAGGAAGCGGCGCCTGCGCGGAGCGGTTGCATGGCCGCAATTATGGGCGCTTCAAAAGAGCTTGTTGAAAGCACTTGCCGGGATATCAACAAAACAAATGGAGCGGTAGTTGAACTGGTAAATATTAATTCCCCAAACCAGTTTGTTATCGCCGGCCACACAAAAGCCGTAGAAACAGTGATAATCAAGGCTAAGGAAAGGGGTGCCAAAAGAGCGGTCAAGCTCCCCATCAGCGTGCCCTGTCACTGCAGTCTTTTGGATCAGGTGTCAAAAAAGTTTGAGGAGGATCTCAGCCGTGTCGAAATAAAAGATTGCGCGGTAAAGGTAATACCAAATTATGATCCCTTTATCTTGCATTCAAAGGAAACTACGAGAACACTTTTGGCTAAGCAGTTCAACTCACTCGTTAGGTGGCAGGAAACAATAGAAAAAATGATTGAGATGGGAATTGATACCATAATTGAAATAGGACCAAAGCGCACACTTTCAGGTCTTATAAAAAGAATAGATAGAAATATCAGGACTTTAAACGTTGAAGACATGGTTTCTCTGAAAAAAACGATCAACTTTATTAACGATCTATAATGCTATATCTATATGAAGATTGAAAAGAGAATAGCGCTGGTAACGGGTGGTTCGAGAGGAATAGGCAGGGCAATTGCCGTGAGACTTTCAGGAACGGGCGCCTATGTATTTATCGGCTATATTGATAATAGGAAAGCCGCCTCGGAAACACTCCGGATCATCAGAAACAAAGGTGGTAATGGAGAGATATGCCGGTTTGATGTTTCGAATTTTGAAGCAACTCAAGAGGCGATAAAGAATATTGTCGAAAAAAAAGGCAGAATAGATATCCTTGTAAATAATGCCGCCGTTTCCATAAGCAGTATCATCCTGAGAGCTAAAGAAAATGACTGGGACACAACAATCAACATCAATCTCAAAGGGACATTTAATTGCTGCAAGTCTGTATCCAAATATATGGTTAAACAGCGGTGGGGCCGTATCGTAAATATATCCTCTGTCGTCGCCGAAGGTGGAAATGCCGGTCAGGTTTGTTATTCTGCATCAAAAGCCGGGGTTCTTGGCGTCACAAAATCCCTTGCCAAGGAGCTGGGAGCCAGAAATATTTGTGTCAATGCTGTGGCTCCCGGATTTATTGAAACTGACATGACTGCTTCACTCCCGGGAAAAAGCAAAGAAAAAATAATTGACAGTATCCCACTATCAAGAATTGGCACGCCTTATGATATTGCCGGAGTCGTTGCATTCCTTGTTTCCAGAGATGCTGATTATATAACGGGGCAGATAATCAACGTTTGCGGCGGCCTTTACATATAGGTCTATGATTACACGCTTAATGTCCGGACTCACGCCGCAACCGGTTTTTCATCCATGTTAAGCATGTTCAAATCAGCCTGAAAGCAAATGAAAAAAAGCAGACAATAAGGAGGAATTTAAATGGGTGTTGAAGAACAGGTAAAAAGTATCGTCATGGAACAGTTGAATATAACCGAAGACGAATGTGTTCCTGAAGCTAAGTTTATCGATGACTTGGGAGCAGACTCCCTCGATTTAGTAGAACTGATTATGGCAATGGAAGATCACTTTGATCTTGAAATATCGGATGATGACCTGGCAAAAATTACCAATGTACAAGACGTTGTTAACTATATAAAGGCAAGGCAAGTGGCATAATCACAAAAAAATTCTAAACTCAAAATTCCGGAGATGTTGTAATTGAATAGAAGGGTAGTCGTTACAGGATTGGGCACTGTTAATCCCATCGGTAATTGCGTGGAAGATACGTGGGAAGGGCTTTGTGCCGGGAAGTCAGGGATTGCGGAGATCACGAAGTTTGATGCGACCAATTTCAGAACGAAGATTGCCGGTGAGTTGAAGAATTTTGATCCCCTTGCTTTTGTTACGCCTAAGGAACTCCGCCGGCTGGATGATTTTATCGTTTATGCCCTCGCATGCGCAGAAATGGCAATACTTGACGCAGGGATTACCATTGATGACAAAAACTCTGAGCGAACAGGAGTTATCCTGGGCACCGGTATAGGGGGATTATCCACAGTAGAGAGAGAAGAAAAAGTTCTTCTGAATTCCGGAACGAAAAAGATATCCCCCTTTACAATTCCGGGAGTTCTGGCAAATCTCGCATCCGGTAACGTAGCCATAAGGCATGGCGCCAAGGGCCCGGTCAGTTGCACAGTAACGGCTTGTTCGTCCGGTAATAACGCCATTGGTGACGCATTCCGAACGATCTCCCACGGTTATGCTGATGTGATGATAACTGGAGGTGTTGAGGCAGCCGTTTGTCCTCTCACCTTTGCCGCTTTCAATGCCATGAGGGCTATTTCGACCCGAAACGACAATCCGGAAGCTGCAAGCAGACCTTTTGACAGAGACCGAGATGGTTTCGTTATAAGTGAAGGCTGTGGTATAGTAATTTTAGAAGAGTTAACCTCTGCTTTAAATAGGGGGGCCACGATATATGCTGAATTGTCTGGATTCGGGTCGACATGTGATGCCTTTCACATAGCAGCTCCCCCTCCGGGTCATCCAGGTGCAGTGCGATGCATGCGGCTTGCCTTGGAAGATGCAGGTATGGAAGCTTCAGATATTGATTATATTAACGCGCACGGCACTTCAACATCACTGAATGACTTATATGAGATTGAGGCTATAAAACAGGTGTTTGGCGATCACAGCAACAAATTGGCTGTGAGTTCCACGAAATCTATGACGGGTCATCTGCTGGGCGCCGCCGGTGGTCTGGAAACGATTGTCTCGGTAAAGTCAATTTATGAAGGAGTTATTCCACCAACTATCAACCTGGATAATCCTGATCCCGGGTGCAATCTGGATCTTGTTCCACACCGGAAAAGAAAAAAAGATATTAATGCGGCTATGTCCAATACCTTTGGTTTTGGTGGAGTGAATGCGGTTCTGGTATTCAGGAAATTTCATGGATGACTCTGTTGATTTATGAGGATTTTCGTTCAAGATCAAGGCATGCGAAAAAAATAACCGCAGGCATATAGTTGATGTTCCGAGGATTATTTTTTGAGCATAACGCAGAGATTGG
>JAGGSD010000025.1 GCA_021159265.1 Syntrophobacterales bacterium
ATTTTCGTGAGGGTTGGCGAGGGTATCTGTGGCAGGGACGGTTTCACTCATTCGTAGGGTGTCACCCCTGTCAGAATTGATTCCTGACTGGAATGAATTTTTGAAGGACGAGTTTCAGGAGAAGGAATATCAGGAACTTCGTCAGCATGAACGAACAGGCAGACCTCTTGGCAGTGGTTTGTTCATTGATAAGCTCGAGGTGTTGTTGGGAAAACGGCTTCGGAAGAAAAAGACAGGGCCAAAAGGTCCATGGAAAAATGTGAAGAGATGAATAATTTAGTATTGTGTCCCCGGAATTTTTCCCCGGAATTTTTCATGTCCCCGGAATTTTTCCGAATTTCTTTCGGAACTTCTTTATTGTTGCGGCAAAGGAATTTTTCCTGTCTTGACTGATTTTTGCCGAAGTGTTAAAAAACTCATGTATTGAGAATCCGTCCGTTCCATAGGAGGACAAAAAGCTACATAAGGAGTCACACAATGAAAACTTATACGGCGATCGTTGAGAAATGTCCTGATACGGGACTTTATGTTGGACATGTGCCGGGATTTCCCGGCGCGCACTCCCAAGCGGAAACCCTTGATGAATTAAACGACAATTTAAAAGAAGTAATTGAAATGCTTCTCGAAGATGGCGATCCTGAACTTGAAGGTGAATTTGTAGGCACACAGAATGTTGTGGTGGCATAGCGATGGGCTCGATCCCCGTATTAAAACCGAAGCAAGTGGTAACTCTACTCAAACATCTTGGTTTTATTGAAGTACGTCAAAGGGGATCACATAAGCAACTTCGTCATCCCGATGGCCGTTCGACAACAGTACCCTTTCATGCCGGCAGAGATGTGTCACCCATATTGCTTCGACAAATTGCCAAAGATATAGGTATTACGATTGATGAACTTTTGGGGAATCGTTAACAACTGTCAATTATCATGAAAATTGACCCACTTTTTTCACGAAAACTGGTCCACCCTCATATTTGTTACACTTTCACTTTATTGCAATATTTCTCATGATTATTTTTTCCTGTTCCCGATCAATTCTTTCGTTCTGTAGCTTTTCCCCGGATGAAAAAGGGATATAGGGTAAAGGGGTCAAGTCTCCGTTTGGCTTATGATGGGGAAATTCCGGGGACATCCATGATAAGTTTTGTCAGACTTGCGTTTGGGATCAGTAAGTAAGCGAATTGTCAGATAGTGTGCAATAACATACAGATACACCGGCATTGAAAAACAGGCGTGTATCTACAAAATCAGGGGTGTTTTTACAGTTTTTCGAGTTCTGCGACCAGGTTGGGGATTGGAACCTTTAGTTCTTTCAGGATGTTAGGGATTGTAACAGAGGATATAACGTCTTCTTCGCCCGCCATTCCCTATGATAACCTTTCTGGCATGGAGGTTGTCGCTGATAACGGTGTAACGTCCCCTTTTGGAAAGCGCGGTATCTCGTATTTCTGATACGGAAGACATGCGTGACGCGAGGAGATACTTTCCGCATGCCTTCGAGAGTTCCTTTTTGTTTTCCGCGGAGTTCATACCTGAATCGGCAACAAAAAGTGCACGTCCAAGCTTCCATCCCCTCAGGTCATCTCTTATCTTTTTGATGGTTGCAACATCGGTTGTGTTTCCCCGGAAAGACCCAGCTCCTTACAGGCAGGCCTTCACGTGTTCCGGCAAGAGCCACAACCACCTCGGGAGACCAGGTTCCTTCTTTTGAATGATCGAAGGCACGGAAGGGATCTTCGTAATCTATGGAAAAGGAAGCGGTGGTCGTATCGTAGAAGGTAAGGTCTACCTCAAGATTGAGGAGATCCGCGATCTGAAAAAATATCTGCTCTTCCACTTCCGGCATGTGGTCATAGAAGAGGTCCATTGCTTCGTAGAGCTGTTCGAGCTAATGTGATCTGGTATTTTGAACAAAATTAGGCTGATATGAGCCTACAGATCCCAAATGCAAGTCAAGACCTAACCCCTATTAACGCTCGGCGAGAGGGGATTAAGGGGAGGAAGGGAGAATGTAATGGCAAAAGAATGCAGTATTGAGGAGAACAAGAAGGGTTGCAATTGTACCTATGAGCCCTGCAGCAGAAAAGGTGTTTGTTGCGAGTGCATAAAATATCACTGGCGGATGGGTGAGTTGCCGGCCTGTTTTTTCCCTAACGATGTTGAAAAAACTTTTGACCGTTCTATTGAAAGGTTTATTGAAACTTATCGGACAAGAGGCCGCTGGTGGTAAATACCGGGAACGAACTTATATCAACTACAAAGGCGACTGCCTGTGCAGCGCTCCTTCCTTAAAATGCGGCTGCACCCTACCCATCATCATGAGAACATATTAGAAAATTGGTAGCCGTTCACGGCTTGAAACTTGAAATTGGAAAGTAGAAATTTGGAAGAGATGAAACGAGCTTACGAGTTGGATGTTTACAAACCGGCAGAAGTGTTATCAGAGATGATCCGGCACAACTTTGATAAGTGGAACAAAATTGAATGCGTTCATCGACTGTTCGACTGAGCTCACGCTGAAGGCTCGCCGAAGACAGTACAAAAGCATGAGGGCATGAAGACCAAATTTCCAATTCTAATTTCAACGTTCCGTGAACGGCTACGAAAATTGCTTGACATTGTGCAAGTGATTGAATATTATTCACGGTATGCATGATTATCAGCCACGTAGTGAATTAAAATACAGGCCCCGCTGGATCGCTCCACTTTTGAGGGATGCTGCTAAAGATCATCCGATTGTTGTGCTGACAGGCGCGCGACAGGTGGGTAAAAGCACTTTGCTCCAGCAGGAATCTCCTTTTGCCGGTTGGCGGTACATCACGCTGGATGACTTTGATGTTCTTTCTCAGGCAAGAAGTGATCCGGCGTCTTTATGGGCGGGAACTGATTATGTTGTTTTGGATGAAGTTCAAAAATCAACGAGACTGCTGGATGCTGTAAAGATTGCGGTTGATTCTAATTATGGCAAATATCGATTTATACTTTCCGGTTCGGCAAATATCCTTTTGATGAAAAAGGTAAGCGAAAGTCTGGCAGGAAGGGCCGTCTATTTTACACTCAATCCAATGACCATAGGAGAGATGGATAATCTTCCGCCTACAAATCTACTGGAAACATTATTTAAGGGTGAAATGCCACGGGGAAAAAAGATAGAGTCCACATTATCAACGCCATTTTCCCCGATGTGGAAAGGGTTCATGCCACCCCTTATGCAGTTGGAAACTTCTGCAGCAGTCCTGAGGTGGTGGGAAGGCTATGTAACGACCTACCTTGAACGAGATCTGCTCCAGCTTTCCCAGATCGATTCTTTGCCGGATTTTCGACGGCTCATGGTAGCCCTGGCTATGCGATGCGGGCAGATTTTAAATCAGACTGAAGTATCCAGGGACACCGGCATAAGTCAACCTACAGTTTACAGGTATATTAATCTTCTGGAAACCACCTGCCTTATGGAACGTCTGCCGGCTTTTGTGGTCAACCGCACCAAACGTCTTATCAAATCGCCAAAGATTATGTCGATAGATCCGGGTCTGATAGCTTTTCTTGCCGGGCATTATAATACAGGGGCGCTCCAGTCTTCCAGGGAAGCAGGCGGAATTTTTGAGTCTATGATCTACCTCCACTTGAATGCTCTTGCACAGCTTCTGGTGCCCAGACCACGCATATTCTACTGGCGGACGACTACAGGCAAAGAGGTGGACTTTGTTCTGAAATGGGGGCGTAAACTGCTGGCTGTGGAAGTCAAACTATCGAGGAATGCAACATTCTCTGATATCGAAACATTAAGATTGTTCATGGATGAATACCCTGAAACCTCAGCCTGCATTCTTATTTATGCCGGAGATGAGGTTAGGATTATGGACGAGAAAATAGTGGCCATTCCCTGGTTTCTCCTGGGAAAATAAGCAGAGTAAATTGCGGGAAGGACAATAATATGATTATTTTTGTGACAGGTGGTGCCAGGAGCGGTAAAAGCGATTTTGCCCAGGATATGGCTGAAAAAATAGAAGGGAAGAGAGTCTTTGTGGCCACTGCCCAGGCCTTTGATGAGGAGATGGCCGAAAGGATTCAGAAGCATCAGGAAAATCGGGGTACCCGGTGGGATGCACTGGAGGAACCGATCAATCTTGGAGGGGCTATCAGATCGATCTTGGGACAATACAAAACAATTCTAGTTGATTGTCTGACCGTCTGGATGTCCAATCTCCTGCTGGAATATCAGGATCAGAATGAAAGGATATCGGAAATTGTGGATGATTTCTTTTCCGGCTTAAGTGAATCAGATGAAACGATTATTGTTGTATCCAACGAGGTCGGCATGGGTATCGTACCGGATAATAAACTGGCAAGGGATTACAGAGATCAGCTCGGGTTTCTCAATCAGAGGATGGCAAGGAGAGCGGATGATGTCTATGTGTTGTTCTCAGGTATTCCCGTAAAGATAAAGTAATGCCCGTTTTCCGAACGGGTCGAGGACAAGCTTCGCGGGAGTGACTCGACTTTTGGCTTTTTACGAATGTACCAATGTATGATGCACTCGTAAAAAGTCGAAAAACTCCCTCTCCCTTGATGGGAGAGGGTAGGGGTGAGGGTGAGAACACCGCTATTTCAAGCAGTTATGTCCCCCTCCCCTTTATCCCCTCCCACGAGGGGAGGGGAAGTCTGACTTTTTACGAGAGCATCAATCTTGATGCACTCGTAAAAAGCTCCATTATGCCGTTTAGCGGCATTATAATGGAAAGTAACTTTTACAA
>JAGGSD010000299.1 GCA_021159265.1 Syntrophobacterales bacterium
AAAATTTGAGCCTGACGCAGAAATTGGGCAAAAGGGAACGTTATGCAAAGATCTCTGATTATCCTTGACGGTAAAGTAATAATCAGCATGTTTATCTTCCACAAGGAACCGGGCTAACTTTCTCTGGGTATGCATGGCATCTGCCGTGACTGCCTTTCCTTTCAGATCCAGAGGTTCCAGGCGTGTAACAGGCCGTACTGTCATGTCAAGTTTGCAATGACGCACAAGCCTTCGTCATTGCGAGGCCGAAGACCGTGGCAATCTCTTGGACTATGCCAAGGTAGCTCATAGTAGCACGAGATTGCTTCGCTTCGCTCGCAATGACACTCGAGACTTGACACGACAGTACTGTTACAGCATGGAAAGGGAACTACTGAATGTTTAAGCTGGTTGATAAGGCAGCATTTGTCATGCCACCTTATACAATACTTAAAACTAAAAAATCACTATTATTTAACTGTGCATCGATTATTGTTACTTACGGCTGAGAATGACTTAGCCCTGATTGATCCTTGACGATGTATATATAAATATGAAATGGTTGCAGAATGAGATGTTTGCAAATTTTGCAAATGTTTCTATTATTCTTACAGAAAGGAATGGTGGATTATGAAAAAGATTGCGATGCTTGCGGGTGATGGGATAGGCCCGGAGATAATGAAGGAAGCTGTTAAGGTCATGGATGCGGTCCAAAAGAGATTTTCACTTGAAATTTGCTATGACTTTGCCGACGTGGGGGGGTGTGCCATAGACAGGTATGGCGAAGCGCTCCCATCTTCCACACTGAAATTGTGCGAGGCGAGCGATGCCATTTTATTCGGTTCGGTAGGTGGTCCCAAATGGGAAACACTTCCCCCCGATCGGCAACCTGAGAGGGCGGCTTTGCTTCCCCTCCGGAAACATTTTCAGTTGTTCTGCAACCTCAGACCGGCCAGGATTTTTCGCGCTCTCTCGAAATCCAGCCCTCTCCGTCCCGAAATAGTTAGAGACGGTTTTGATATCCTCTGTGTACGCGAACTTACCGGGGGCATTTATTTCGGCAAACCCAAGGGAAGAACGGGAAGCGGGAAGGGGGAAGCAGCCTTTGACACAATGATATACACAAGGGACGAAATCAAACGAATAGCCAAGATGGCCTTCAACGCGGCAAGACTGAGAAAGAAACAAGTGACGTCTATTGATAAGGCCAACGTCCTTTCTTCAATGGTTCTCTGGAGAGAGGTGGTAAGTGAGGTAGGGCGCGAACATCCCGACATCACACTTAACCATATGTATGTTGATAACGCGGCAATGCAACTCGTCAGAGATCCCCATCAGTTTGATGTCATGCTCTGCGGCAACATGTTCGGGGACATTATTTCCGACGAATGCGCCATGTTAACCGGATCCATGGGACTTCTGCCATCTGCCAGTCTCAACGAAACGGGATTCGGTCTGTACGAACCTGCTGGTGGATCGGCGCCCGATATTGCAGGCAAGGGAATTGCAAATCCCATTGCGCAGATATTGTCACTTGCTATGCTTTTGAAGTATACGCTGAATCACGAAGAAGCCGCCAATGCCATTGAGATTGCCGTCACAAGTGCAATAGAATCCGGGGTCCGCACCGCAGACATTGCGACCGGCACAAGAGACGTTGCCGGAACAGCCGAGATGGGAAGTGAAATCGCAAAAAATATTACCAACATATAATCATGCCTTGGGAGCGGCGGAACTTCCGGCAAGCCAGCCGGTTGAAAATGCAGCCTGAAGATTGTATCCACCCGTATCAGCATGAATGTCAAGAAGCTCTCCCACAATGAAGAGCCCCTTTGTTTTGCGGGATTCCATCGTCCTGGGGTCAATTTCTCGCGTATTTACGCCTCCAGCCGTTATAATTGCCTCTGTGAACGGACGATATCCGGTCACTTCCAGTCGGAAGTCCTTTAGCCACATTCGCAGACGTCTGCGTTCTTTCGCGGAGATACTGCTGACTGAGCGTTCAGGAGGTATCCCGATAAGTTCAAGGCAAACCGGCACCATCTCCCGCGGCAGCAGACCCCGCAAGAGACTGTTAACCTGCTCTTTCCCCCGTGTCGTAAAATCGCGAAGGAGGCGTGCATCAAGTTTCTTATCGTCAAGTGCAGGTTTGAGATCGATGGAAATCGTTATTTTGTGCCCGGCTCGTATGGCATCCACAGCTTCACCGCTCAGGGTGAGAATGACAGGACCGGTAACTCCAAATTCGGTGAAGACCACCTCGCCAAAGGCTTCTTTGTGTTTCCTGCCGTTGACAAACATGCGTACTTTAGTGTTGTGTAGGTTGAGTCCTGCCATTTTCCCCGTTACACCACCGGCGGTTTCCAGAGGAACGAGTGCCGGGCGTTGAGGCACAATGTTATGACCGGCGGATACTGCAAGAAGGTAACCATCTCCTGTTGATCCGGTACCCGGATAGGAGGCTCCGCCAGTGGCCAGAATGACGGAATCGCACGGGAATGCTCTGCCTCTGGAAACGGCGCCGGTAATATGCCCGCCATTAATTGCCAGTTTTTCAACCGGAGAAGAATGGTTGATCTGTACATTGCATCGTTCAAGCCATTGCAGAAGAACACTCAAAACGTCCGACGCCTTGCCACTTGCAGGAAAAACGCGCCCGCCTCTTTCTGTTGCCAGTTCCAGGCCGAGCGTTTTAAGATGATCCATAAGATCGGTATTAAAGAATTGAGAAAAAGCCTGGCGGAGGAAAGCACCGGTTTTTCCGAAGTGGGCAATAAATTCGTTTATATCGGCAATGTTTGTGATATTGCAACGTCCCTTGCCTGTAATACAGAGCTTACGGCCCGGGCGATCCATTTTCTCGAGCAGGAGTGTATTTATTCCCGCTTCTGCTGCTCGCCCCGCCGCCATAAGCCCGGCGGCACCACCGCCAACCACAATTATTCGTCGTTCAGCCATATGATTACTATTGCATTTATTGGAATACAGGAAGTGTTTGTTGTAACCGTTCACGGGTTCAAAGGTTCAAGGTTCCATTCTTCCCCGGACTGCATTTGGAATGCGTATTTACGAAAAAAGCGTCAGCTTCGTCAGGCCTGAAACAAAATCTGGAACCAAATTGGCAATTATTTGTGAAAATGAGCTTTTTTGACGAGGACTTCAGGTCTTTAATGCTGCCTTTGTCCTTAACCCTGAACTATGAACCTGTGAACGGTTACTGTTTGTTTTTATCAATCAGTGATTTTGCTCAATTGTATCGACTAAATCTAACCCGAATCCGAGTGCCTGGCTGCAACGCTTATTTTATGACAGGTCCTTTTTCTCTTTGATCTTAGTCCATTTTTCAAGACGCTCTTTGATAACCTTTTCATATCCCCTTTCTGTAGGGATGTAGTAGATTTGACCTTTCAGCTTTTCCGGCAGATATTCCTGGGGTGTGTAAGCGTCCTCAAAATTATGTGCGTATTTGTAATCTTTCCCGTAGCCAAGATTCTTCATCATACCCGTTGGCGCATTGCGTATATGTAGCGGAACCGGAAGGATTCCGGTTTTATGAATGGCCTGTTTCACTCTACCAAAACCCGCATAGAGAGCGTTACTCTTCGGTGCGGCAGCAAGATAAACTGCGGCCTGAGCAAGGGCTAATTCTCCCTCCGGAAGGCCGATAAACCGGAAGGCCTGCATGGCAGACATAGCCACAGAAAGCGCAAACGGGTCGGCATTTCCAATGTCTTCCGAGGCAAATCTCACCATGCGGCGGGCAACATAAAGGGGGTCTTCCCCTGCCTCGAGCATGCGCCCCAGCCAGTACATTGCAGCATCGGGATCGCTTCCCCTGAGACTCTTGTGAAACGCAGATATAAGGTTATAATGCTCTTCACCGTCTTTATCGTACTGAAGAGCTTTTTTCTCCAAGGCTTTTTCAACTACCGCTTTCGTGATTTTTGTAACCGCTCCATCTTTTTTATGGACTAAAGATGTTGCTGCCTCCAGATTATTCAGCGCTGTACGGGCATCTCCATCAGCAGCCCAGATGATATGTTTCAGGGCATCCTCCTCGATTTCCAGAGATAGAGCCCCAAGCCCTTTTGTGTGATCATTAAGAGCTCTTTCAAGTATCACCGATAAGTCTTTATCAGAATACGGTTTCAATACCATCACCCGTACTCTGGACAGAAGGGGAGCGATAACTTCAAACGAAGGATTTTCCGTGGTGGCGCCGATCAATGTAATCAAACCGCTTTCCACATGATGGAGAAAAGCATCCTGCTGGGCCTTATTGAAACGGTGGATTTCATCGACAAAGAGAACTGTTCTTTTTTGATGATAGCGGAGCTGGGCCTTTGCCTCATCAATAACGGCTCTGATTTCTTTGACTCCCGAGAGGACGGCAGAGAATGTTTCAAAGTGTGACCTTGTCTCGCCGGCTATGATACGTGCCAAGGTTGTTTTGCCAGTGCCAGGCGGTCCCCATAAAATTACCGAAAAGAGATTATCATCTTCTATGGCGCGACGGAGCAAACTACTCTTGCCAAGAATATGGGCCTGCCCCACAAATTCCTGAAGGGTTTCCGGTCTCATCCTGTCTGCCAGCGGACGTACCGGTTTTTCTCCTTTTTCCTGTTGATCAAAAAGATCCATTGTGCGACGGGGTTTAAAGTTTAAAGTTGATGGATTCGCAAAAAGTCGGGAAACCCCCTCTCCCTTGATGGAGGGAGAGGGGGTGAGGGTGAAAACAACAATATTTTGAGTAGTTAT
>JAGGSD010000084.1 GCA_021159265.1 Syntrophobacterales bacterium
GAGGGTCTGATTTCCTTCTCATTACAATGCCGTAAAACGGCATAGCGGGGCTTTTTACGAGCACATCAAGTTTGGCATTTGACATTGTGTATGATTTCTCTCAATTTCTTAGTCCCTGAATTCCTCAGCCATCTCCTTTCGGGAATATAAATCGTCTTGTTGTAAAATCCCAAGTGTGGTAAATTGCTTTTTTGAATCTTCCCTCGTCGTAAGGCAGGTGTGCCAATGAAAAAAAACAAACGAGAAGAAATAAAACATCTGAGTCAATTGAGGGAGTGGATCGACCTCAAAAGAGAATTTGATATTATTGATCTTTTCACCACACTTCATCCGGCTGATATTGCCGATCTTATCGACAACCTGGACGAGCAGGAGAAAATTCGCCTCTTTTCACTCCTGGATGTTGAAAAAGCCTCCGATGTCATTCTGGAACTTTCCGACATATCAAGAGACCAGATTCTTGAAGACATTTCCGACAAAAAACTGACCGAGATCGTCGATGAAATGGAATCGGATGATGCAGCGGATATTATTTCCGAGCTGACGGAAGATCAGGCCAGAACCGTTCTTGAAGGAATCGAACCGGAAGATTCTGAAGATGTCAGGAAGCTTCTTAAACACAAAGAAGACAGCGCCGGCGGGATTATGCAATCGGAGCTGGTATCTGTTCAGAAAGACGCCACCATAAGAGATGCTCTGGAAGCTGTCATTAATACGTCAGATGAAATCGAAGATATCCATAACATATTTGTTATCGATAAGGAAAACAAATTAGTCGGATCAGTTCCTCTCCAAAAATTGATTACATCAAAACGAACAAGCCCCGTTATTGAATCAATCGACAAATCGATACCGGCTGTTCATGTAGATATTGATCAGGAAGAGGTTGCAAGAATGTTCGAAAAGTACGATCTTGTTTCTCTTCCCGTTCTGGATGACGACAACCGGCTGCTCGGAAGAATTACGGTAGATGATATAGTTGACGTTATGGAGGAGGAAACATCTGAAGATATTTTCAGGATAGCCGGCCTTGGTGAAGACGACAGCATATTTAACAACCCGTTAGAATCAGTTAAGAAGAGGCTTCCATGGCTCTACTTGAATCTTTTAACGGCTCTTATCTCAGTATTTGTAATCGGGGTTTTTGAGAACACTATTAAAATGATGGTTGTGCTTGCGGTTTTTATGCCACTCGTTGCGGGACTTGGTGGAAACGCGGGGGCTCAGAGTATTGCACTTATTATACGGGGGCTGGCTCTGGGAGAGGTAACTTTTCACAACGTAAAAAAAGTGCTGTACAAACAGATACTTGTCGGCTTGGCAAATGGCATTTGTGTCGGTATAGCCGTAGGTGTTGTTGCCTATTACTGGAAGGGTATGCCTGTATTAGGATTGGTATTGGGCATGGCTATGATACTAAATATTTTTGCGGGCACATTGATAGGGACAATGATCCCTCTGAGTTTGAAGTGGTTAAAAATTGATCCAGCTTTATGCTCAAATATGTTTACCACAGGTCTCACTGACGCCTTCGGATTTCTTTTCTTTCTTGGTCTGGCAACTATCTTCTTGAAATTCTTAACCTGAATGGAATTTCAGGTTCATTTACATTTGTTCCCTCCGGACTTTAACTTTTAAGACGAGTCTCTCAAATTAAAAAATGACAAAAAGATCAACATATAAAGCCTGTGCCTTTGTCCTTCACACGCTTGATTACGGTGAATCTGACCGGATTGTCACTTTTTATACCGATGAATTCGGCAAATTGAAGGGAATCGCAAAGGGAGCGCGCAGAAGCAGAAAAAGATTTGCCAACGCTATTGATCTATTTTCCCGTTCCGCTATTGTGTTTTCCAGAAAAAACAATCAAGGGCTTGCCGTTATTGAAAATTGTGATGTAATTAATTATTATCCAGAGATTCGGGCGGATCTGGAAAAGAGTATTCTTGCATCTTACTTCATTGAACTTACAGATAATTTCACTGTGGAAGGAAAGAAGAATCCGCAGTTATTTCAACTAGTGCAAGATTTTCTCGGGCTTATAGACGGTGGAAATAATTCGGAAGAAATCACTCGATTTTTCGAGTTACGTCTCCTCAAACTCTCAGGCTACGAACCCGCTTTGGAAAGATGTCATGTATGCAATACGCCTCTGGATAAAACTGAAAATATTTTCTTCAGCCCCCTCGACGGTGGAATCAAATGTATAAAATGCGCTCAAAATGACGTCTCTTCCATCCCCGTATCCATCGGAACCATTAAAATGCTGCTGATGGGAAAAGAAATCGAAACCAGCAAAATTCATCGTTTGGCTTTCTCCAAACAGTCCTTAAAGGAAAGCGGTGAGATTCTAGGCAGTTTTATCCGGCATATTCTTGGCAGGAAGTTGAATTCCTTACAGATTCTTAATAAAATCAGAAAAATGAGCACATGATCAGCATATATAAGAATTTGTGTCACCGCCGGTTTAGTCGGATTATTTTACACTTAAACATTTGCACTAAGCTATACATAACTGCTTGATATTGGAGAATTCTTAGCGCAACTACATCTTGAAATGGGACAAACATCCCGATTTTCCGTCGGGATACTTTACAAAACCGACGCTTTTAACATTACGAGCAAGAAGTCCCATGAAAAGTTTACTATGCCACAAGCAAATATGATCTGTATAATTTCAAGAGGTTACAAATTATTCCAGAATATTTTTGTTAAAAACATTGGTTCTCGCCTGACTTTTGCAAATGTGGCCCACGGGAGCATTTTTACAAAATTAATTTCTATTTTCCAGCAGGTGATTTGGCCGATCTTCCAGGAATCATTAAGCTGTTTTAGTCCTTTAATTGTAAAATTCGTGCAAAAATGGCTTCGGCGTGAGCTCAGTCGAACCGGATCAGGTGTCAGTAAAAGACAGCGATTACCCTTGGGCTTTTGGCACAATGAAACATGTTGTAAAAACCCCGCTGATCCCTGATGCCAGTATCTGCGCAAAAAACACAGTTATTGTGAATAAAGACTTTAAAATGGATAACGAGAATTCAAAAGCGGACGTATCAAAGCAGGAACTGGGTATTCTGAGTAGAGCTTTGAATCGATCAGTAGAATATTCACGTCGCAGTCGATACACCTGGCTGATACTACTGGCAGGTTTTTTACTCGGCACCTGTGTCGTAACGGTAATTATCACCCTGACAAACCATAATGAGAAAAAAGATGCGGTGACCGAAATACTCATGAAAAGGTCGCATGAAACATTAAAAACATTACAACAACTCAGGTCAAGTGTTGATAATTTAGAAGGCAATGTAAACTCAGTCATAGAGAAAATCAAAACAGCGGAAACACAAGCCTCATCGTCTCGGAATAAAAAGGCAAATACCTGTGCAAGCTTAGACAGATATACCGTATATCTTCACTTCAATAATAGAAAAAACAAAAAAATAATGGTGAAACTTGCTGCCTTTCTAAAAAGCAAAGGGTACGTGGTGCCCGATATTGAAAGGGTTAGAGCTAAAAAGTGCGACATACGTTACTTCCATGATGAAGACAAAGAGGGCGCCTTTTTTTTACGAAATCATATAAATGAATTTATTGCCCGCTCTGCTGATGTAAAAGACATCAATTTTGAAGTAAGAAATTTGGGCAAGGTGTATCCTAAGACACGTAAGGGGCTGCTTGAACTATGGATTAATTTCTGACAGTTTCGTAACAAGTCAACATCGAATGGCAAAGTAACTAATACGGCAAAGCCGCCGTAGAGGCAAAAGGTTCAAGTGTTTTCCTTGCTCTTTGAGCCTTGTTTTTCACCGCAAGGCACAAGCATCTGCGCGGAAAACGCTGTTGTTGAAGATAAAGACTCTAAAGATATGTTAGAAAATTCACTACTAATAGACAATTATGTTCTTCTTCTCCTTGCAATCATGGTTGCCTCCGGTATATCAGGCGGCCTGGTCATCTATTTGTTAAAGGAAAAGCATGAACAACCTGTTTGGAAACCCATCCTTAAATATGCATTTCTCGGAATAGCCGCGGCCCTTACAGCGCCATTTTCCCTGAACATTTTCTCCAGCAACTTACTGGAAGTTGCCCGTACAAAACCATTGAATCTCTTTATCTTTGGCGGTTTTTGCCTTATTTTTACTGTTTTTTCATGTATGTTCCTCGAGAAATTCTATAGGACAAAAATTAACAAAAATGAAAAAACTGAAGAAAAAATTAATCAAACCGGAAAAAGAACCAGTCAACCTAAAACAACTGACGATGTGGCTTCAACAAACAAGCATACACGAACTGAAACACCAGGAAGTGAATTAAAGATTTTACAAGCAATTGAAGATGGACAAAACACCGACCAAAACCTTACGGATTTTTTAAAGAAAACGGGGGTTCCGGAAAAGGAATTTAATGAAACGCTTTCCTTAATGATTGCTAAGGGTCTGGTTGGACAAAAATTGAACGATAAAGGAAAACTTAGTTTTTCTCTCACACCAAAAGGAAAACAGATGTTAAGTAAGTTTACAAAGAAGCAGTAAAGACCCGCCTACAATAACCAATAAAATTATCTCATCGGAAAGATCTACCAGGATAGGCGCTTAGTTGTAATATTCTTGCAAAAATGGCAAAAGAATTTCTTTATGCCTGATAAGTCCTTGCAAAACTTAAATCCGAATATCGAATTTCGAAACTCGAAAC
>JAGGSD010000300.1 GCA_021159265.1 Syntrophobacterales bacterium
AATTTGAGCCTGACGCAGAAATTGGGCAAAAGGGAACGTTATGCAAAGGTCTCATTGTAATCTGCCTGATATACGAAAGGAGCTTTTATCTGTATGGTTTTAAGCAATTTAAAGCCTGAAGACCAGGCGCGGATTGTAGCCGTAGAAGGCGGACGGGGTATCAGACAGAAACTGCTCCTGCGCGGCATATCGGAAGGAAGCACTGTCCGGGTGGTTTCTTCCGATGGGGGCCCGGTCGTTGTTGAGCTTGATGGGGGAATGATTGCCATTGGCGAGGGAATGGCTCAACGAATCAGAGTTCAAAGAATAGCGGTTTCGTGATAATCGAAATTCTTCAATAAGCCGCCGAAAACAGCATGAAAAGGGGAGGTGCCACATGCAGAAAAAATTAAATGAAATGGCCTATGATGAAGAAGGTGTAGTAGTCAAAATTGAAGAAGATTTAAGGCAAAAGATAGCGGGTGTAGGTATCAGGACCGGCAAAAAAATAAAGATGATAACAAAGGAACCGTTAAAAGGTCCTGTTGTAGTGATGGTTGATGAAGCCAAAACTTCCCTGGGACTGAGCGTGGCAGATAAGATAATTATGGAGGTTTAACATGAGAGTCTTGCTTATGGGGCACCCGAATGTTGGCAAAAGTGTATTTTTTAACAGGTTAACAGGTGCAAATATTATCGAGTCAAATTATCCGGGCACGACAGTTGATTACACAAAGGGTTATATGCGCCAGTTTGGTGAAGATATCGAGGTTATTGATGTGCCAGGGACATTTTCTCTCGACCCAAAGGATAAGGCAGAAGAGGTTGCCGTAAAGATGCTGCGTGACAACAAAGATGCAAAGATAATATGCGTTGTTGATGCTTCCAAGATTGAGCGGGGTCTTTATCTTTTGTTGGAGATTATTGAAGAGGGATTTCCCGTGGTTGTCGCGCTTAATATGTGGGACACTGCGATGGATAAAAACATACAAATTGATGCTCCCGAGTTAGAGCAGATTCTTGGCGTGCCGGTAGTTCCTACTGTTGGGATAAGTGGTGAGGGCATTTCTGCCGTGGTTTCCAAGCTAAAGGATATAACACCTGTTGATGCAGATGCTATTGTTGAAAGAATGGGGGGTATATAAAAATGGAATTAACTGCTGATCAGCGTTGGGAATTAATTGAAAAGATATCAGAAAAAACAGTAAAGTTTGGCGCATATCGGCACACATTGAAAGATGCGATCGGAGATCTTACAGTAAGGCCTTCGACCGGCATACCGGTGGCTATTGCAGTTTTGTACGGATTCTGGAGTATATTCGGCAGCTTTGCAGGGACCCTATTTACGGATGGATTTATGTGCAAGATCTTCGATGAACACTGGCTGCCCTGGATGCAATCGGTATTTCCCGGGGGTCTGGGGAACTGGTTTTATGCCATAATGGTGGATGCGGGACATATTCAGAATGGCATGCTTACGGCATCAGACAATAGTTTTGAGTCATTTGGTGTATTGACATCCGGGTTATTTGTTCCTTTCGGAGTAGTATTGCCCGCTATATTCATATTTTATCTAATGTTAGCCTTTTTGGAAGATGTTGGATATATGCCAAGGCTTGCAGTGCTTATCGATACACTTCTGCATAAGATAGGCCTGCATGGATATGCCATAGTCCCTACGATACTTGGTCTCGGATGTAATGTGCCGGCTGTAGCCTCAACAAGGATTCTGGAGACAAGGAAGCAGCGGTTTATAATGATGGCGCTTGTTGCTACATTTATACCATGTGGTGCACAAATCGGGATTATGCAGGATGTTATCCCGGAATCTATCGGCTTTGTTATGCTTTACCTTTTTATAGGATATTTTGTGATGGGTTATATATTAAATAAGGTTATCCCAGGCAGGGCGCCTGAAATTCTGATGGATGTGCCCCCATACCAAAAGCCTATGTTAAAAAATATCAAGAGGAAGGTATGGATGAGAACATCTGGTTTTCTGAAAGTGGCTGTCCCGTTTGTTCTGTTGGGCTGCTTAATCGTAAACATACTCTATCTTGCAGGAACCATAGACTGGCTCGGTAATGTCTTTGCACCCGTTTTTGAGGGTTGGTTTGGTGTACCGAAGGAGACCGCTGGTCCGCTTGTGGCTGCGTTTCTGAGAAAGGATCTTGCCGTTGCCCAGCTCAGCGCCATTCATATGACAAAGTATCAGATGATAACTTCGGTAGTGCTTGTTTCAATATATTTCCCATGTGTTGCAACCTTCGCGATGATACTTAAAGAATCCTGGAAAGCGCTTTTAGGAAGCCTGGTTGTTCTTTTAATAGCGGCTTTTGGATGGGGAGGACTATTACACTTGATATGGAAATTAATGGGGGTGGCATAAATGAATGAACGAATTGAAAAGCTTTATGTTGTATATTTTTTAGTGCTGGGCCTTGTTACACTGGGCTTTGGCATGGCGGATTTTATTGTGACAGCATCAGGGAGCGAATATACCTCAGCCGCGCTTATAATACCAAATGATGGTTTCAGGGGTGGATGGGGCGGTCTTGTGATGATCTTTGCGGGAATATTTTATCTCTCAGGTCTCAAAAACGCCCGCGAGATTCATCAATTAGGAAAGATAGTAATGGGAAGCATGCTGATATGGATAATGGCAGGTACCGATATATTCGGTATGATTGCCGGATCCATACCCGGTGGCGAGGAAGGGTGGTTCAATACAGCAAAAGGATTTTTAGGTACATATGCGCCTCCATATGCACCTGCAATATTGTTGCTGCCATTTTCTCTTGTAGTGATTTTCTATGTTCACAGGCACTACAGAGAATCGAAAACGTTAAAAAAGGCTTAGAAGGGAAGTGGATGAAATGGATGAACCAAGGATAATGATTGATGTAAGAAATATGCCAAAGATAGCTGACAGGCCAAAAAAGGTTTCAAAGGAACTTGATAAAATCGAGTCGGGAGAATATGCGGAAATAATAGCAGATGATGAAAAAATGCTTAAACTTGCGCCTCAAATGATAAAAAGGATAGGAAGGGCGGATTTCATAAAGTCATGGAAAGGTGATGATGGATTTTATCATACCTTGATCAAAAAGGAATAGTTAAAGGAAAATCAGGGTCAGCAAGGGGGGATCGGTTTGGCGGCCTACTCCCCTCGCAGACCCCTCGCGAGCTCTCAAAGACAACTTTTCCCCGAAGGGAAGTTCCTTGCCTTCCCGAGCTTTTTTATATTAGGGATTTTTAAAAAAAATGTCAAAGGGAAACGTAACTACTCAGGTAGGTACAGAGCGGCAAAGGCACAGAGGCACAAAGAGTAAAAAACTAACAACCGGTGCCACTTGTGGTCTTCGGCGTGAGCTCAGCCGAGCCGTCGAGCCGTCAGGTGTATCATTTGACAGAGATTTTTTGCATTTGAATGAAAACTGGTGAATTTAAAATGGAAAATCACTTAACACCTTTAACCATGATACCATCTGGCAATAAAGTAAGAATTATTTCTATTGCCGGTGGGCGTGGGATGCAGGAACGTTTGGTGAGTATGGGGCTGGGCCCGGGTTCGAAAATTGAGGTTGTAAAGAAAGGCGCGCCGGGACCTTTTATTGTTGCCCTGAAAGATTGTCGTCTGGCTGTCGGAACAGGGATGGCACAGAGAATTATGGTATTGGAAGAGGAGTGAGCCGATCAGGAGGAAATCATGACATTGGATGACATTAAACCGGGTCAGGCATGTCGAATTGTGCGCGTAAACCTTGGAGGAGCTGCGGGACAGCGTTTGATGGATATGGGTTTTACGCCGGGAGCAAAGGTGAAGGTTGCCCGGAATGCGCCCCTTGTGGATCCTGTTGATCTTACACTCAGGGGGTACCATGTCAGTATACGGCATCAAGAGGCCGGGGGAGTTGAGGTAGAAGAATTATGAAGAAACGATCGGAAGATAAGGAGATGTCAAAAGAATATGGTTAAAATGGGGTCAGGGACCAGTATTCAGGGTTGATAGCTTTTAACCATTTAACCATTGAACCTCTTTTTAATAAAAAGGAAGTGATAGATTATGAAGAAAGTTTTGGCTTGTTCGTTTGTGGTTCTGCTTGTGACGTTTTTTCTGACCGCAATAGCATCTGCCCATACACCTTTATGTTCCTGTTATGACAACGGGGATGGGACAATAACATGCGAGGGCGGATTCTCCGACGGTTCGTCTGCTGCCGGGGTCAATATGACCGTGCAGGACAAAAGCAACAAGGTACTCACAAAGGGAAAGATGAATGAAGATAGCGAGTTTAACTTCAAGAAGCCGGATGGTCCTTATAAAGTTATATTTGATGCCGGCCCCGGTCATGTAGTCGAAGTAAATGGCGAAGACATTACGGAATAAAAACTCGAAACTCGAAACCCGGAACCCGGAACTAATACCTAATCCGAACAAGCCGGAAAAGCTCGAAGCTGAAAGCCTGCAGCCGTTCACGGCTTGAAATTGGAAATTAGAAATTCGGGAGAAAAGCATGAGGCCAAATTTCCAATTTCTATTTTCTAATTTCGACGTTCAGTGAACGCTTACTAAATTCTTTTGCCATTTTTGCACGAACTTTACAATTAAGCGCCTAAGGAGGAGGACATGAAGAAATTTGTTTTA
>JAGGSD010000158.1 GCA_021159265.1 Syntrophobacterales bacterium
TCTTCAATGGCGTAACTGGAGCAATCCGGTTGCGCCTTTTTTTTGTTTCAATCCTTGTTTTAATGGATGTGCTTCTTCAATCACCTCCTATTTTCTCTTGACATTTCTGTCGGTGAGTTTCAATCCTTGTTTTAATGGATGTGCTTCTTCAATGATACGTCTTTCCCGTCCAATGTCCTCGCTACTGTCGTTTCAATCCTTGTTTTAATGGATGTGCTTCTTCAATCCACGGGTAATCTTCCGGAGCGGGGCTGTCAAAATGTTTCAATCCTTGTTTTAATGGATGTGCTTCTTCAATTTTATTCGGTCTTCTTGTATCCCAATTATCATCCTGTTTCAATCCTTGTTTTAATGGATGTGCTTCTTCAATCCTGCTTATCATTTCTCATACCTTGACGTACCACTAAGTTTCAATCCTTGTTTTAATGGATGTGCTTCTTCAATGGAGACAATGTGGTGCGAAGAAAGAAAAAGTAGTCTTGTTTCAATCCTTGTTTTAATGGATGTGCTTCTTCAATGTTACGATTCCGTTACACATGATCTACAGTATAAAGTTTCAATCCTTGTTTTAATGGATGTGCTTCTTCAATCGGGATGCTCGGATAGAAGCCTTTGTGGAAAGGCTGTTTCAATCCTTGTTTTAATGGATGTGCTTCTTCAATCCTCCTTTCCTTGGATCCTTTTTAAAAATAAGGAGTTACATTTTTTTTCATACCCCTGTATTTTGTCCTTTAAGTGCCGTTCAAGCTTCAAAATCTTCATTTTTCGCCCACCAGAGTCAATTTAAGCCGCCGGATTTTCACAGCATTTTACCCTAAATCACCTTTTCGCAAATATTTCTGTAGCAGCAATCACCACACTTTGCCTTATATTTAGTCGGTTTCGGATAAATTCCTTTCTGAACAACATCGATAAGATCGTCGATTATGACGTCCAATTCATGATACGTCTTTTCCGTAAGCGGGACTTCAACCAGTTTATTCCGGCTCCGAGTGTATATAATAAAGCCTTTTTTTACAGGCACCCCGTAATTTTCCTGTATCAACCGGCCGTAAAACGTCAACTGATATTTGTGATTTCTGAAAGTTCGCTCTTTATACTCCGCATATTTATAGTCAAGTGGAGCAGCCGATCCGTCATTCAAGAACAGAATCTCATCGACAATTCCCCGAATTCCCTTCTCAGATGAGAGGTATACACCTTTTTTACGTTCAATGCACCCGATCTTTTTTCTCAGATATTCCGGATTTATTCTTTTCTTATCTTCATGAACTGTGCGCCCCTTTTGGACCTTAAAACGTTTTTCCTCGTGCTGTGGAATATCAAGATAATTTTGAAAATACGTGAACCGCGGGCAGAATAGAAACTCCAGAATATCCGATGCCGTTATCGAAAATGCCCCGCTGCTACCGGTATCCGCAAGATCCATATTTTCCGTCAGTTCATCTGTGACCATGAAACCTACCCCTTCTCTTGATTCCTGCTTTCAATGTGCTTCATATACCCGGAAAACAGGGAAGGATTCATGTCCTTCATCTGCCTGCGAATATCTGCGAAATCGATGCCTTTGATAAGCTTCATGAAAAGTTCATTATCACAGAGAACAATGGCCCTGATAAATAATTTAGACTCCAAATCAGACGTTGGTCCTTTAGAATATGCCTTCCGTAATGCGAGATATTCCTCCACAAACTTTTTGAGTTCATCGTTGAGTCTTATCATTTTGGGTTTGAATAAACCCTGGATATAAGCATAACTCGGGAACCACTCATAAGCTGACGTTTCATTCATATCGAAGGTTTCAACGAGTTGATCTTTCAATTTCAGAAGTTCTCCGTCCTTCATGTGATTCCAGTCTATATCCGCGGGGTCGATCAGGCATGCCTCCAGATAACAACGCCTGGCAACATCCGGCTCGCCGCGCAATGTATAAGTATCTCCAAGATAGCCATAACTTGCGGCATTATCCGGCGTTGCGAGAATGCAGGCCTGAAGGGATTTAATGGCGAGGTCGTATTGGCCGGCTTGCAAATAGACATAGCCCATGGGAATGTTGTCAGAAAGATAGGGTGTGTCGGTCAGATTCCACCGATCAACAGACGCAAGCAACTTTTGGAAAAAGGAGTCTTTGATTCCTGAAATGAGATTTTCCGATTCAAAACCAATAGATTTCACATAATCCTCAAAAGAATTCCACAACCCGTACAAATATGCAGGTTCATCCGGTCCAGCGGCCGGGGTGTTTGAAAAACCCTTGATCAAAAAATCGGTAATCTTAAGTTTATCGTCAATGTTACCGCCGTTCTTATATAAATCCTTGTAACGCTGAAAAGCCTTTTTTGCCTCATGGAGGTTGAGCTTTCCCAATTCCAGTGAGCCGCCGTTTAACAGCATATACTTGTCCTCAAATAGCGGCAGTTGTTCACCTATAACAAATTGACCTGAATCCATCATAAAACCTCAGATTTTCATTGCAGGCATATACCTTATTCGAAATCCGTTCAGCGTCCCTTACCATCTTTTAATTTTCCGTTATTATGTTACCTTCGTTAATGTCAGGGCCGGTGTATCGAATCATTTAAGATCTGTTCAATAGTATCTACAAATTTGACGGCAAATTGAAAAGCCTGTTTTGCTTCTTTTGTTGATACGAGACCTGACACATCATAGATTACACGATGTCGTTTGTTCCCCATTTTATCGAAAATGTAAATATCGCTCTAAAATGTTTTCCCCAGTGTTAGTTCGGCGAATCGAACGGTAACCTTGTGTTGTCCTTCGCCTGATCCCGGCCTGAAGCCTTTTGCAAACATCAATGCCCGGGTTGCCTGCAGAATCGCATTATAGGCCATGCTGAATGCCCAGTCACGATCGTTTGCTATCATTGCACGGGCTGCGTTGATATCCCGTCTCGCCAGTTCTATTCTTTTTTTAACCTGGGCCGGTGATCCATCGAACCGTTTTATCAATCCCTTACTGAAGAGTTCGTCGCAGCTCATCTTCCTTTCCGATCAGTATTATCTTCATGCTGTTAATTACGTCCGTTATAAAGGGATCATCTTCGCTGTACCGTTTCTTAACTTCGCCCGGCTCGCAGAGCGAAGGATTAACGTCCCGTGCAAGTGTGGTTTCCGGCTCTCTCAGTATCTTCAAAAGATTCTCCAAGAGGATATTGCCTATAACCATTACATCGACGTCACTTGTTTCTTTTTCTGAGCCAATAGCAAACGAGCCATAAATAAACGCAAAATCAATGTCGGATTCTCCAGAAAGCGCATCTTTTATAA
Organism: Syntrophobacterales bacterium; assembly: GCA_021159265.1. Taxonomy (GTDB): domain Bacteria; phylum Desulfobacterota; class Syntrophia; order Syntrophales; family UBA6807; genus UBA3084. Next base: position 3,288 of record JAGGSD010000158.1, read on the forward strand.
CAGCAACAGCTCCCCGTGTTTTCAGGAAAATTGATTTGAGTTCATTGTATATTAAAAAATCGTTATTGAGACTGTAATATTTCAGATTACCCTGCCTGCGACCAATCAATAAACCAATACCTTCGAGATTTCTGAGTTCCCGAATGATATTCTGACGGTTTTAGCCAGTCAATCTTTCAATTTCTCTGGCATAAAGGTCTTTGTCATGAGCTAAAAAGAGTACGCTCAATATTTCACTCTGACTTTTGACGAAAAGAGGTTCTGAAGCATGGAGACCTCGCATGGTAACAATATTGACACCTATAGGTGTCAATATCACACCATTAAGTGTGATAATTCAATCGGAAACATCGTTGTTATGTAACTTCTTCACCGTTCCGAACCCCCGCGACACGGACTTGCCAATGCCCCGGTAGTCGGGAATTTCAGAGTTGAGGAATAATTGCTGGGGAAACCGGGCATCTGAATTTTTACCTTATTTGCCGCCTTCAACATAGGCTTTTATAGCATCTAAAAACGCCTTGGCGTTCTCGACACCTTGAGCCGCGTCACCTGCCGGTATTTCCACAAGCTCTCTATAATCGCCTTCCTGTCTCAGGTTGAATGAGCTGTGAAGAATTTTCGAATATTCTTTATCAATCTTTTCCGTATGAACAAACTCTCTGTCAAAGATTGAAATAATTCCCGCATGTTTTGAGGTTTTTAAGTTTATGTCCTTATCGATAAACAAAGCAAGTACGGCATAAAACATCACGTAATAAGTTCTATTCAGAATGGATCTCGGGCTCAGATTATTTTGCGACATCTTTTCGGCATCGCGCAGTGTTTCCTCCGCCTGTCTGAGTCGATACCGGAAGAGCGCTTCCTTATCTGTCATATTCTAATACCTTCCTCGTAAATATTTTTTATTATTTGAGCGGATCGCAACGGTGAATTATTTATTTCATCGCGGGTAAAAATAAGGGGGACAATGACAATGAAATTTTCAAAGCCGACCTCCCAGATTATATTATTAATTTGCCGTTTCAATTTACTGTTGATGAATGGAACCTCGATTGCCACATCCATATCCGAGTATTCGTCTTCGTCGCCCCGCGCCCGCGATCCGAAAATTATAAGAACAACGGACGGAAGAACCTCAGACAGCTTTTCCTTCAACTTTTTTGCTATTAAATAGTCTCTCCGATTCATATCATCAATCTTCCCTGACATTAGCTTCGGCCTCTCTAATCGTCCTCACCGTTCCGAACCCCCGCGACACGGACTTGCCGATCCCCCAGTAATCGGGGATTTCAAAGTTGACGGAGAAGGCGCCGAGGAAGCCGAGCATGG
>JAGGSD010000071.1 GCA_021159265.1 Syntrophobacterales bacterium
TTAAATTCGCCCAAACGAGTTACTTGAAAGCCCCGCTATGCCGTTTTACGGCATAGCGGGGGTAGGGGCGACTTTAGTCGCCCGTCAGTCCGTCGAACGCTCAGCCAAACCGTGAAGGGAGGTTAAAACCTCCCCTACCCATACGGTAAAAACGCAGACGTGCCTGCCGTAACACAGGCAGATTGGTGTTTGATGCCTCTGAGTAGCTGCGCTGAAAGTTACTTCTATTATAATGCCGACGTGCCTGCCTGTGCGCGCCCGCACGCAGACAGGTCGGCATAGCGAAGCTTTTTACGAATGCATCAAATTTCCGTCACATTTGGTGACTATAATAAGTGATGGGCAGGGGGGCTTTGGCCTACCTTATCAGGGCGACTAAAGTCGCCCCTACCCGTTTGAGTGGTTGGGGGACTTTGACATCCCTCGACCTACCCGTTTATTTATGCCTGAGAAATTACAATAAAAGGTTCATGGTAACGGGCGGCGAATCTGCTCACTCAGATTCGCCGCCTGATGATGAACTGCAATTTAATATTTATAGTTGGTGTACTTTAATGCCTTCCTGCCCACATCTTCTCCAACCTGCTTAACCCACCAGTCGATTACCGGTCTGGTCGCTGTTCTAAAGGCCTCAATTTCCTGCTTAGTAGGATATATCGCTTTCATGCCTTTCTTCTTGTAGAAAGGAATCAATATGGTATCAAGCTGATCATCGCATAAAATGCTTCCTTTCTTAGCAATATATTTACTTTCCCAATCCTTAGCCACATCCATTAATACCTTTCTAACGTCCGCAGGCCAACTGTTCCACTTATCAGATAATGCATATATCGGCGCCGTCAAATTCGAAACGGGCAGCACCAGCATATATTTACAAAATTCCTCAACCCCTCTTCCTTGAGCAGTCCAGGGATTCATCACGACTCCATCGACGACTCCACGCTGCAATGCCTGAGGTACCTCGGCAGACGGCATGGTCACGGGAGAACCACCCAATGACTGGATAACTTTAGCCTGAACCTTGCCTGCAACCCTGATCTTTAACCCTTTTATATCTTCAGGCTTTCGTACTAATTTGTTTCTGGTCCATATAAATTCTGAAATTGTTCCACCCGTCGCAAGTTGGAACAAATTCTTTTTCTTGAGAACTTCATTCTGCAACTTGTAAAGTGGTGTGCCGACCTTCAGCCTATCAAACGACTCACTGACATTGTTCCACACGGGTAAGCTGTGCACACCCAAAATAGGATAGGATCCCAGAAGATAAGCGGTAACGTGATAAATCAAGTCTGCCGTGCCTGCCTGCAACCCCGGCACAAGCGCTTTTGCTTTCAGCAGTGTTCCTCCCCAATACATATCAATATGTACAATTCCCTTGCCACGCTTGTTAACCATGTCAACAAACAGTTTGCCACCCTCATAAGTATAAGGATAATTCACGGGAAAATATGTGGCCATAGTCAACTTCATTTCTTTATGTTTCTGTGCTCCATAACTCACTGCCGGCATAATCACAAACGCCACAAGCAGAACAAGAAACAATACTGAAAATCTACCGGTTTTTTTTGAAATACATTCTGTCATCATTTTTCCTCCTATTTTTTTGTTCAGGTTAAAGAATCAATAGAATCAAGCACTTCACCTTAGACCACCAGGAACAGGACAACACAAATCCACAAGTTTATCCTTTATTTTCACCTCCTCCCATACCGTTATAAGGTGGTAAAGCCATCAAGCCAAGGCAAAAACGCTCAACAGCCAAATTCCCCGATTAAAGCCTTTATTCACAACAACTGTGTTTTTTGCGCAGATGCTGGTATCAGGCGGTAAAAAACAAGACACAAGATTTAATGACCAAGGAGAAACTTTCAGGTAACTCAAATCTGCAAATGTGTTGTAAGCAGTTTATATTACTTAGTATTTATCAAAACAGTGGGGGGTAAGGGCAACTTTAGTCGCCCGTGAGTCTTCGGCGTGAGCTCAGTCGAACGCTCAGCCGAATTGTGAAGGAAGGTTAAAACCTCCCCTACCCATACGGTAAAAACGCAGACCTGCCTGCCGTAACACAGGCAGGTTGATGTTTGATGCCTTAGTAGCTGCGCTGCAAGTTACTTTCCCTTACAATGCCGTAAAACGGCATAGCGGAGCTTTCAACTTTTTATCTTGAACCTTTTACCTCTGTAGCATTAGGACAACTTACAGCAATGCCTCCGGTTTAGCCCTGCGGGCTTTTCTTTCATTTCTTCAACCTTACAGGTTAAGTTTTATTGTCACATATGCTTCATGATTGCATGATATCATGCAGTGCGATAATTGACAATCGATTATTTACAACAAAGTTCCCTCCTGAATTCTGAGATTTGCAAGGGCGATATCTATCAGGATCGAATCGGTTGGTTCAAATCTGAGATTCAGGACTACAGGAATTTTGCTTCCCATAAGCGCGCCGGCAGTTCCGGCCCCTCCCAGAAAGGTAAAAACTTCAACTGTGGAAAAGCCGGATTCTATATCATGAAGGAGATATATGTCGACCTTGCCCGAAACGGGACTGTTCAGCCCCTTGCGCCTTGCCCTTTCAAATGAAGACGCGCAATCTACATCCAGAGGGCCATCGATAATCGCATCCAGTTGCCCCCGTTCCGACATTTTGGACAGGATGGCGGCATCAAGAGATGACTGTGCATTCAGATTAATCATTTCCACGAGGGACAATGCCGCTATTTTCGGTTTTTCTATTCCTATAACATTGGCAAGAGAAATCGCATTCGTCAGAATATTTACCTTCTGCTTTAAATCGGGGAATTCCTGTATATAAGTGTCGGTAAATAAGCTTACACGATTTTCAGATGGCAGTTCAAACAGTGATGCATAACTTAAATCACCCGCTTCAGCCATGCCAATCTTCTCGTCAGTAACAGCATCAAGAAACTCCCGGATGTTTGCATCCCCCTGAAAGATCATATCCGCTTCCCCCCGATCAGTGATCTCTATGGATTTCTTCAATGCCTGTAAGGGATCATGTTCATCTATGATTCGGCATCCTTCCGTATTCAGACCCAAAGCGGAAAGGTTTTTTTCAATCAGATTCCGGTTACCAACCAATACAGGCGCGATGAGACCCGATGCTCTTGCATCACTAATGGCAGTCAAGACCCGTTTGCTTTGGGGATTTGGAGTAACCATTATCCGTCTCTCTCCTTTTTGGGCTTCAGCCAGAATCTCACTAAAACTATGCATCATTACCAGTTGCCTCCTCTTCTCGCGCAATCAAGACCCCCAGAGCTATATCCGTAACAATAGTGTGATGCTTATCGGCACGAGATGGGACGACTGTCGGTATGCCGGCGCCTGTAATTATCCCATGCCTCTCCCATCCAGAAAAATAGTCCTCCGCAGACAAGCTGTCAATCTTGGAAAATATATTACCAAATTCAACATTATGAACCAGAAAAATATCAGGAATCAGAGAAAAATCGATTTTATCAGATTCTTCTAAAAACCCGTCTCTTCCAAAAAGGAAATCCGAAATGCCTAATCCATCCTCAATACTACATCCCTCCAGTTCACCATTTGCCGAGGCCTCTTTTATCTTCACGGCATCTCTGACTGAACCAAGTTCGGGATTCAATCCACGTTCCGCCGTCAGAACACCGACCCTGGGATTGTCATAACCCAGATGTGAAAAAAGATCGACAGTATTTCTGATTATCTTTATTTTGGACTGAAAGTCAGGCGCTATCGCCACACCTCCGTCCGTCATCCCGATAAGTTTTGGAAGAACGGGAAGATAAATCAAGGTTACCGCACAGACCTGCTTATTTATCTCTGAATTTGAGGAAGATCTGATTAATGCCCTGTATAAGAAATGCCCCTCGATATGACCTCGAAAAACAAACTGGGCATCCCCGGTTGAAACAAGATTAACTCCTCTATCGGCAATTTCCTGGGGATCATTTTCATCTATTAACTGAAAACTGCCGATATCAAATTCTATTTCATCAGCAATTTTTCTGATTTCAGATTCATTTCCAATAAGGATTGGCTCAATATATCCCCTTCCGCATGCCTCTTTCAAGGCCAGAAGAAACTCTCTGTTTTCTGCGCGTAATACGGAAGCCTTCTTTGGGCCAACTTCATACGCTGCCTTCTCAACCTCTGCAAAACTTCTGATCATAATTTACGCTCCATTAAATTAAAAAGTCAAAACCACAAAGTTATCAGGGGCAGGAAATCAGGTGTCAGTAATGTTCTTACAACATGGTAACTACTCAGGTTCAAAGGTTCAAAGGCACAGAGGCACAAAGCTTATTTGCTTTGCTATTATTGTATTATAACAAAATGCAAAAAAATCTCTGTCAAATGATACGCCTGACGGCGCGACTGCTCGACTGAGCGTTCGACTGAGCTCACGCCGAAGTCTCACGCCGAAGCCATTTTTGCACGAATTTTATGACTAAACGCCTAGTCCCTTATCCTTTAACCTCTTTCGTTGCTGACTCCAACACCTGCGCGAAAAACACAGTTATTGAAGATAAAGATCTAACCCGAACAAGCCGGAAAAGCTCGAAGCTGAAAGCCTGTAGCCGTTCACGGCTTGAAATTG
>JAGGSD010000213.1 GCA_021159265.1 Syntrophobacterales bacterium
TTCGAAAAAGGGTCTGATTTCCTTCTCATTATAATGCCGTAAAACGGCATAGCGGAGCTTTCAAGTAACTTAGATTTACAATTATGCTACAACCATTTCATATTACCTAACATTTATCAAAATAGTGGGTAGGGGCGACTTCAGTCGCCCGACAGTCTTCGGTGAACTCAGCCGAACCGTGAAGGGAGGTTAAAACCTTCCCTGCCCATACGGTAAAAATGCAACCCATTGTTTGATACCTGAGCAGCTATGTTGCAAGTTACTTTCCATTATAATGCCGACGCACCAGCATAGCAAACCTTTTTACGAAATAGTCTTCCTTATATTCTAAAATTTACATGTCTGTTTCATTTTGCTTGAAAATTAGGGAAAAATGAGATATGTTCGCATCGATTTTAGGTCTTTAGCGACGTTCCTGACCTTAGCTGCTTTATACCTCTGAAGTTATTTCATAAATTAAGGAGCACAAAATGGATAAAAAGTTTCTAATTACAATTGATGGAAAGGACATCGAAGCAACTCCAGGGCAAACTATTCTGGAAGCAGCAAGAGAAAACGGTATATATATCCCGACTCTCTGCCATTACGAAGGAACCACAAATCCGGGAGCATGCCGCGTCTGTGTTGTAGAAGTTGAAGGCGCCAGGACCCTCGTGGCTTCCTGTTGCATGCCGGTAAGTTCGGGAATGATTGTGAAGACTGACACCAAAAGGGTAATGGCTGCCAGACGTCTGGTTGTTGAGCTCCTGTGGGCTTCAGGTGATCATAATTGCCTCACGTGTGAGAAAAACGGCAATTGTGAACTCCAGGATCTGATCTATGAGATGGAAATTGAGGAACCCCGATTTAAAATTGAATCGCCCGGGTATGAAATCGAGCAGACCAACTCGATGATTCAGAGAGATCTCAACAAATGTATTCTCTGCGGTCGATGTGTGCGGGTCTGTAATGAAATCCAGGTTAATGAGATCCTTGATTTCTCCATGCGTGGATCACGTACAAAGGTCGGCCCTGCCTTCGATACCGATCTGATAGACTCCGAATGTTACTTTTGCGGGGAATGCGTCGATGCATGTCCTGTCGGAGCCATAACTTTCAAACAGGCAAGATTTGCAGGACGTCCCTGGGATATTGAAAAAGTCAGGACCACCTGTGCTTATTGCGGAGTCGGGTGCCAAATGGATCTTAATATCTACAATGGAAAAATTGTCAAGGTAACAGGCAACCGGGAATATGGATCCCCGAATCGGGGAAGTCTCTGTGTCAAAGGCAGATTCGGAATGGATTTTATTGACAATCCGGATCGCCTGAAAACTCCCCTGATCCGTAAAGATGGTGAATTGAAAGAGGCAACATGGGATGAAGCTTACGACTTCATAGTGGAAAAACTCAGATCTATCAAGGAGGAATATGGAGCTGATAGTATCATGGGCTTTTCTTCTGCAAAGTGTACCAACGAAGAAAATTATCTTTTTCAAAAATTTATGAGAGCTGTGATCGGCACAAACAATGTTGATCACTGCGCCCGTCTCTGACACTCCGTTACGGTAGCCGGTCTGGCTGCCGCATTCGGAAGTGGCGCAATGACAAACTCCATTGATGAGATAGAGTTTACAGATCTCATTCTTGCAATCGGTACAAATACCACAGAAAATCATCCAGTTATAGGAAGCAAGGTAAAAAGGGCAGTCCGTCAACAAGGCGCGAAGCTGATTGTAATCGATCCGCGGGAAATCGGTCTCGTCAGATACGCGAATATATGGCTCCGTCCAAAACCTGGAACGAATGTAGTGGTCTTAAACGGTTTGATGAATGTCATCATCAATGAAGATCTTTACGCAAAAGAATATGTAAAGACACGTACCGAAGGTTTTGAAGCCATGAAGGACACTGTGGATAAATATACACCTGAATATGTGGAGGAAATTACCGGCATTCCCGCTGAAGACCTTAAAACCGCGGCACGTATGTACGCAGAGGCAAACAGTGCGTCTATTCTTTACGCAATGGGCATTACACAGCATTCACATGGAACAGACAACGTGAAATCGTGCGCCAACCTGGCCATGCTCTGCGGCAATGTAGGCATTGAAGGTGGCGGAGTTAATCCATTGAGGGGACAGAACAATGTCCAGGGCGCCTGCGATATGGGCGCGCTTCCCAATGTATTCCCGGCCTATCAACAGGTTGCCAGCGATGAAGTAATGACCAAATTTGAGAGGGCATGGGGTGTTTCTCTGCCGGGGACACCTGGATTAACTGTAACTGAAGTCCCTAACGCCGTCATGGACGGGAAGGTAAAGGCGCTTTATATTATGGGTGAAAACTCGATGTTAAGCGACCCGGATTTGTCACACCTTGAAAAAGCCATGAAAAAACTCGAATTCATTGTGACACAGGACATTTTTCTTAATGAAACAGCAGAATTTGCAGATGTCGTATTGCCGTCGGCCTGTTTCGCAGAGAAAGACGGCACGTTCACAAATACGGAGAGAAGAGTTCAGCGAATAAGAAAGGCCGTTGACGTCCCCGGGGATGCAAAACCGGACTGGCAGATAATATCCGAGCTGGCAACAAAGATGGGTTACGCAATGAATTATTCTTCTGCCGAAGAAATCATGACGGAAATCAATCAACTGGCGCCCAGTTATGGCGGCATCACTTATGAGCGCATTGAAGATGAAGGATTGCAGTGGCCATGTCCAAACACTGAACACCCCGGAACGAAATATCTGCACAAAGACAAATTTACCCGGGGCCTGGGGTTATTTTCACCAATCGATTACAGACCTTCGGAAGAATTGCCGGATGAGAAGTATCCATATTATCTCTCAACCGGTCGAATACTTTACCAGTTCCATACAGGTACTATGAGCAGGAGAACCAGGGGTCTGGTTGAAAGGGCGCCTGAAAGCCTGGTGGAGATCAATCCACGGGATGCCGGAAAACTGGGGATTGAGGAAGGGATGTTTGTCAAAATAACCTCCAGGCGTGGGAGCGTTCAGGCAAAGGCAAAAGTAACCGAACGTCCGCCTGAAGGCACGGTTTTTATGACTTTTCATTTCAGAGAGGCTGCCGTTAATCTGCTTACCAACTCCGCGCTTGATCCCATCGGGAAAATTCCCGAATATAAAGTCTGTGCGGTGAAGGTTGAAGCAGCTTGAGGATAAAATAACTATATGGAGGCAAAAAGATACCAAAAAGGATCTTGTGAGATCAAGGGTCTGCCACAGGTGGATTAGAAAATTTTAAGGGTATTTTTGCCCGGTAAGGTGAAAGCGAGTCGGAATTGATTCAATGTCACAACCATGGTGGTAAATTGCTCTGCATTTGGAAAAATGAAGTAAAGGAGGTGTTTGTCAGTTAAACCCGATAGTTAAGGATTTCACAAGGACAGCAAGAATTTCATTAACACACGTGGGAAATTTGAACTTTAATCCACAGATTTCGCAGATTATACAAATTACTTTAATCTTTTGAATAATGATACGAAATTTGTAAGTTTTAATTCCACATAGCTTGCTACAATTCATTTACTTTTGAAAATACATCAGGAGGTTATTGTTATGGCTTTTAATGCACCAGCGAAAATGGTGGGTCTTGTTGGAAATGCCGGAGTTTACAAATCGAAGCTTTCAGTATTTCAACTTCTTATTCGAGGTTTTATGGCAGGCGCTTACATCGCGATCGGAGGAGCGTTGTGCACCGTATGTGTTACAGGTGTATCGGCACATCTTGGTCCCGGAATTGCGAAACTCATTGGCGGAGCTGTGTTCCCCGTCGGCTTGATCGCAATTGTCTTAACGGGAATGGAGCTCTTTACCGGTGACTGTATGATCGTGCCCATGGCTGCAATGATGAAACGCGCAACCTGGGGCGATGTTCTCAGAAACTGGGGCTGGGTTTATGTAGGAAATATCGTGGGATCATTTTTCTATGCCTATCTAATGGCTGTCGGTCCCTTTGTAACAGGTCAGACAGACGGCACAATGGCTGTCAATGCCTTCGGCATGACTGCCGTAGGTATTGCAACGGGAAAAATTCTGACATACAAGGCCGTCGGAGCGGCCGGTGTGTGGTCATGCTTCATGAAGGCTATCGGCTGTAACTTCCTGGTCAATATCGCCATCCTTCTCGCTATTACCGCGGACGACGTAGTTGGCAAATTCTTCGGGATATGGTTCCCAATCATGGCATTCGTTTCCTCCGGTTTCGAGCATTGCGTGGCCAATATGTATTTCCTGCCCGCCGGGAAATTCCTGTGCGACTGGTACCCCGCAGTCATTGCAAAGAAGGGGGGGCTTCTCGCAGCCAATCACGGTCTTTCCTGGAGCGATGTGTGGCTCTGGAATATTTTTCCTGTTACAGTAGGAAACATTTTTGGCGGATTCCTCTTCATCGGAGTTGTTTACTTCATGATGTTCAAAAATGAAGTGCCTCAAGAATGACAGTATCGTAAAAAGTCGGATTTCCCCTCCCCTGGTGCTGATCATGTCCCACATTTTTTGCTGGACACAGGGGGTACCAGTATGTTAGT
>JAGGSD010000056.1 GCA_021159265.1 Syntrophobacterales bacterium
CGCTCAGTCGAACCGTGAAGGGAGGTTAAAACCTCCCCTACCCATACGGTAAAAATGCAACCCGCCGTTTGATACCCGAGTAGCTATGCCGCAAGTTACTTTCCATTATAATACCGTAAGAGGGCATAGTGGAATTTTCTATAATAACACCATGTCTAATGTATTAACCCTTCTTTCTTTTTTTCACCGCCTCTACAATTTCAAATATGGTTGAGATTTTGTCCTTTGGCGGTTCATTAAAACAACGACCCCGCTCCTCCGGCGTAAGTTTTTCCTTCAAATAGGTTTCCACGGGAAAGAATGTCTGCCAGCAGGTGAGAACACGTGGGCAGGGGAGATCACCCCGTTCGTGCAAGCAGTAGGCAAAGGTGACCTGACCGCCAAGTCTGGGGCATCTGATCTCTAAATCTTCATATTGCTTCATTTTTTTGATATCTGAATCAGGATTCATGTTTAAGGCCACAAGTTTTTTATGGTTCGATTGAGCGTTCGACGGTTCGAATGGGCTCACGCCGAAATCTCACCCAAAAGCTCGAAATCAGTAACCCTCTTTATGGTTTTGGATACTTTCCGACTGTTTCCTTCGCCCTATCGATTTCATTTTCCGGAAGTTCATAATCCGTAAGCTTCCCGGAAAGGTAGGCATCATACGAAGCAAGATCTACGAGACCGTGGCCACTCCAATTGAAAAGGATTATCCTTTCTTTCCCTTCTTCTCTGGCACGCCTCGCCTCTTCAACGACGGCTGCGATTGCGTGATGTGTTTCCGGAGCAGGAATGAACCCTTCCGTTCTTGCCCATTTTACACCGACATCAAAAGTCTCAAGCTGGTGGTAAGCTCTGCCTTCAATGATATTTTCTTTAACAAGCTGGCTGATAATCGGCGCCATTCCATGATATCTCAAACCGCCGGCGTGAATAGGAGCGGGAACAAAATCGTGACCAAGTGTATACATGGGTAAAAGAGGGGTTTTCTGTGAAAGATCACCAAAATCATAAGCAAAGGGCGCCCTGGTTATGGTCGGGCATGATGCTGGTTCGGCGGCAATTATTGATATGTTTTTACCATGAATTTTATCTCTTACATATGGTAAGCACAACCCGGCAAAGTTACTTCCACCGCCGGCGCAACCGATTACAACATCGGGATAGTCTCCAATTTTTTCCATTTGTTTCTGGGCTTCCTGCCCGATAATTGTCTGATGCAAGAGGACATGATTCAGAACGCTTCCCAAAGAATAGCGTGCATTTTCGTCCCCGAGTATGTCCTCGATTGCCTCGCTTATGGCAATACCAAGGCTTCCCGGAGAATCTGGATTTTCGGCAAGGACATTTCTTCCTGTCTCTGTTAAGTCGCTCGGACTGGGAAAACACTCGGCGCCCCACGTCTGCATCATCAGCCGCCGGTACGGTTTCTGATCATAACTGATCCTTACCATAAATACTCTGCAATCGATGCCAAACATCTGGCATGCCATGCTCAGTGCGCTTCCCCACTGACCTGCGCCGGTTTCAGTTGAGATTTTTTTTACCCCGGCCATCTTGTTGTAATAGGCTTGCGCAACAGCAGTATTTGGCTTGTGAGAACCTGCGGGGCTCACACCCTCGTTTTTGTAATAAATCTTCACAGGGGCATCCAAGAGCTTTTCAAAGTTATATGCCCGGTATAGCGGGCTGGGGCGCCATATCAGATATTTTTCCAAAACTTCTTCAGGAATATTTATCCACCGTTCTGTGCTAACCTCCTGTTCAATGAGACTCATGGGGAAAATTGCCGCCATGTCATCGGGAGCCAAAGGTTTTCCGGTCCCCGGGTTAAGAGGCGGACTCATAGGGGTCGGCAAGTCAGCCTGAATATTGTACCATTGTTTTGGAATTTCATTTTCATTTAAAAGTACCTTTACCTGTTTCATAATCTACTCCTTATCTGTTGTTAAATATTAGTGTGCTACGCCATTTACAAACCAGACAACACAACTAAACTAAAAAAGCCATGAATCAACCCATGGCTTTTTAGTTTAGTTTCTGATCTATGGAAAGGATATCTTCATTCCCGCCTACGATTCTCATTTACTTACGCATTTGTCGCGGGCAAGTCTATGTTGCAACCTGCCGCCACCAGAACACACTTTTCACTTTTTCTTCAATCATTAATGCCTCTGTTGATTTATGAGGATTTTCGTTCAAGATCAAGCCTGCCTGTGCCGCCTGCACGGCAGACAGGTGCGGACACGCACAGGCAGGCACGCAGACAGGGTATGCGAAAAAAATAACCGCAGGCATATAGTTGATATTCCGAGGATTATTTTTTTGAGCATAACGCAGAAATTGGGCGAAAAGATCTTAAATCAACAGAGTCATTAATAACATCTTGACCGCTCTGCTTATTTAGCTTCTCGCAAATAACATAATGAAAAATGGCTGTCAAGAAAATATGCCCAATCGGCCTAAACATAATTCTCACACCTGTTTCACATAAATCGGGTTGGAAAATATCCAGGGCCTGTATTTCCCGATTCTCTTCAGATAGGCCTCAACCCTGTACACCCCCTTTTCATCTATTGCACACTCCAGCCATTTACTTATTCTTTCCCTGAAAACCTGCCCATCTTTTATCACTCTGATCTTTCCCTGTTCCGGCAGCCTGACTTGAAGTGTGCTCCGGCTTTTCAGGAAAAAATCATCGCCCATGGTAACTTTTATGTTTTTGTCATAAATAAAAAAGGAGAACCCTTTTGCTTCCCGGAAATACTCCTGCGCAATATATGCCCTCCCATTATTGAGAGCGCTTAGAAGATTCATAATATCTTTTTTATCATCTTTCTCAAAGGGCTCTTTCATTAATATATGCGTACGGATAAATTTAAACGCTCTTTGAAAGGGAAAAACCCGAACATTCAAGCCCAGCAGCTTTGTTGGCGTATCATGGTTGTCCAGCTCCCCTATCCCGACAACCCTGGATTTCTGGTTAAGTTTATCCCAACGATTAAGCGTTATCTCTTTCGGCCCGCGCAGGAAAAGAGCAGGAAACATGTAACTGCAAATTGCCCTTACATATCCCCGTAAGGAAGATTGCCAATCTGTCATAAAATCCCATACCCCGAGTCCTGTATAACCGGAAGCAGCCCAGTCAACCCATGGATAATGTTTCACGTGAAACATTTCTGTGCCTTCATGGTCGGGATGAGAAATAAAACCAATCCCTCCGTCTTTCCTGACTTTGTCAATATAGCTCTGGGGAGGCACATCCTCGTCCTCGTCCACTTTGATAGGCTCATCAATTCCAAACGCGATAAAGTGGTTAAAGCGTGGGGATATCTCTTGCCCGACAACGAGGAGAACGTTTTTATCCCACCCTTCCAGACCTTCTTCCCTTGCGGCAAGGCAAGAATGATCCGTAAGCATCAAAAAATCAATCCCGCTTTCTCTGGCTGTTTGGAGAATCTCTCTTACGGAAACTCTTCCGTCAAAGGAATATTCCGAATGAAAATGTATTACGCCTGTATAATCGTACAGCTTCAACATGGTTTACTTGTATGGAAATTCCCTCTACTTTGCCGTAAACTATTGCAATTTTCTCATCTCACCAAGGGGGCATTCCTCACAAAGGGGTTTCTTCTTGCAATAATATTTACCCGTATTTACCAGAAGAGCGTGATATTGATTGTACAGCCCGGGATTCTGTGGAAGGAACATCATACAAAGTTCCTGAATTTTTCTATAGCTCCAATCCCTTTCAATAATCCCATGTCTTTCAAAGATTCTCCGGGTGTACGCATCAACAACAAAAACGGGTTTTCCACCCGCGTATAGAAGAATGCTGTCTGCGGTTTCCTCTCCGATACCATTAACCTCTAACAATTTCGCTCTAAGTATCCACAAGTCTTCTTCAAACATTTTAACCATGCTTCCCCCGTATTCATTATCCATGAAACGAAGGAAGGCTTTCAGCCTTTTTGTTTTGACGTTATGATATCCTGAAGATTTTATAAGTTCTGCCACAATATAATCTTCGGCCTGCAAAAGTTTCTCCGCGGAGAGATACTTTTTTGCCTTGATTTTCTTTATCGCAATTTCAACATTTTTCCAACTGGTGTTTTGTGTTAATATGGCCCCCACAGCAATCTCAAAGGGCGTTTCTCCGGGCCACCAATTAAGGGACCCAAAATGCCGGTCCAAAACCAGATATATATTCCAAAGATTTTTGCTTATGTCCATTAATTCACCCGGGAATGGAAGGCTCTCTGTAAATCATCCAGTCTTAATTTAGCGGGCAAAGCAAAGCATAATTAAAACTTTGACGGATTGGAAAAAGGAGTAAAGATTTTCGCCCAAAAGAAAAAGAATTTAATTTGTTATGCGGTACTCGGGTCATTAAACTGAAGGAGTAGATATCTCTCCAACGGCAAAAGCCGCATTTGGAAACAATATGCTTGAATGGCTATGCTATTATCGGGTTTTGTAAAGTTTCTCCTAACCCGGACAAGCCGGAAAAGCTCGAAGCTGAAAGCCTGCAGCCGTTCACGGC
>JAGGSD010000165.1 GCA_021159265.1 Syntrophobacterales bacterium
GACTTTTTACAAAACTGTCAAGAATTGGGTTGGGGCATTACCGCCTCAGGCAGAAATCCCTGAAGTTATTGACGGCGGTGAAAAATTCCCGCATCATAATAACCCAGTAATACCGTCCACGATCCGTTAGGTAAAAATTGCCGTGGTGATAACGCATACCACCCGCCATCATGAAAGCGGCAATATCCCTCCACAGATATGGGAGAATATTCCTGCCGTATTTTTTATGCAGGGGGGCAACTTCCAGTTTCATGCCAAAGAGTTTCATTAAGAAATCATATCGAATTTGATTTGACAGTGAAAAATCACGTGAAGCCATGAGGGGAATTTCTTCCCTTTTTATTCTGTCGATATATTGCCTTATATCAAATGTGTTCGCATAACATTTTCCGTTTATATATCCTATGGAACCGCTACCGAGACCGGCATATTCATCATAATCGACTATATATTCATCAATCATGGCATCTTTTCTGGAAAAACACCACGCAGATGAAAAACGGTAATCTGCGGACAGGCGTTTTGAAATTAACCGGTAAAATTTCTTTTCCTTTCCATAATCAACTCTTCCCATGGTTTTTTCCACAACTCTTCGCGTCGAATCGGATACCATCAGAGGATAATAGGTAACCTGATCCACTCCCGTCCGGATGAGGATATCCAGATCCTTGTCTATGCTGTCAATAGTCTGGGCAGGAAAATTAAAAATCATGTCCGCATTGAGAGTATCAAAATATCCCAATGCATTGATCAGCCTTTCAGATATAATTTTACCGCTTCCATAGCTGTTATACCTGCCCATCGCTTTGAGAAGGCTATCATCAAAACTCTGTATTCCAACGGAGAGCCGGGTTATGCCAACCCTTTGTAAGATTTTAATATTACGTTCCGTCAGGTGATTAGGGTTGGTTTCTACGGAAATCTCCTTGATTCCAAAACATTCCCTGGCAAGTAAAAGAGTTTCTTCCAGCTCATCAATCAGAATAGTTGGGGTGCCTCCACCGACATAGATCCCGTTGAAATCGTAGTCTTTTTCTTTATAGAGAATTATTTCCTTTCTCAGGGCATTAAAATATTGCCGGCAAAGGGTCTCTTCAAAAAGAACACGGTGGAATGAACAATAGGAACAAAGACTCTCACAGAACGGAACGTGGAGATAGAGGAGTCGGGATTTATTCTTATTGCTGCGGGGAAGACTCAATTCTTTTCTTTCATCAAACTGCACGGCCCGGGAAAACTCAAATTTGGCAATCTTCGTTATTAATTCATCAATCAAAACTTAATACCTCTCACATTATCTACCTGTTTTCCTTAACGAATATTTCCATTCCATAGTCAACCGGAAATTGAATAAACTATGGCGCAAGCATTATCAGATATCTTTAACACGATCAAGGATTCTTATATTTCAATATCTTGCAAAAATAGTTTTATGGTGTTATGAAAATCCGATCTCAATATATAAGGACCATCTCTCGATTAGTTGTAGTTAATTAAGGCAAAATAGGTGTGTTATTTACTATTGATCCCCGAGGATTCAAGGGGTCGAGTGAAAGAAAGAAAGATAACCCTGGAATCCTTAAATCCTTTTCTACAACTAAATCGGAGAGGAACCCAATATAATTATATCAGGAGTAACAGAAAAAATGTTAAAAACAAAAACATGGAAACTGTGGGATAATGGGAAAATCAATAAAGAAGAAACTAAGCTTCTGAGAAGAAAAGCAGATGATGTTCCAATCCCCCTTGATGAAAACAGCAGGAAAGATATTAAGTTTCTCATAGATTCTTTTCTGGCAAGGGATGATGCCCTGGGACTTGCCGCTCCGCAAATCGGGATCAGCAAAAGAATAGTTGTTTTCAAAAACAAAAAACTTGACGAACGAGAAGCGGCAAAAGACGAAAAGAGTTACGATATCCTTATTAACCCGCGAATTACCCAATTAAGGGGAGATAGAGACAAGATGACTGAGGGATGTCTTTCATGTCCTGATGTAAGTGTCGAAGTAACAAGATATAAGGAAATAAAGGTCAAAGCGTATGACAGGGAAGGAAGGAAAATTAACAAGAGATACACCGGTTATCTGGCCCGGGTTGTGCAGCATGAGTTAGATCATCTTGATGGGAAACTGATTGTCGACCATGAGGGATCGATTTTCGTCCCAAAGGAAAAGCATGAATTTTTTGAAAAACTATTTAAGTGATACTTTTCCGTCAGCCTCGATCTTGTTACTACCCTTCATATGTGCGATGCCAATCTTAAAATTATCCATACTGAAGAGGAAACGGAGAGAGTACTTTTAGAACTCATGGTTTGATGAATTCATATAATTTGTCCCATAGTACACTTCACAACCAATGTCTATTTGCAGCCGTTCACGCCTTGAAATTGGAATTAGAAATTTGGGAGAAAAGTATGGGTGTCGTGTCAAGTCTTGAGTGTCATTGCGAGCGAAGCAAAGCAATCTCCTGCTGCTATGAGCTAACTTGGCATAATCCAAGAGATTGCCACGGCCTTCGGCCTCGCAATGACGATAGCTTGTGCGTCATTGCAAGCTTGCCACGACAATGAGGCCAAATTCCCGATTTCTATTTTCTAATTTCGACGTTCAGTGAACTCTTACGTCTGTTTTTCAGAACTATAAATATTTTTAGTTGTTTCTTGACAGAAGGTAAAAAAACTTATACTTACCCTTCACCCAGCCAATGGTAAAGAATACAGGATAATCACTATACAGGAGAATTTTCTAAAATGGAAAAACGAGATGTTGTTATAATAGGCGGTGGTCCAGCGGGACGGTCGATTGTTCATGCTATGAAGGCCTCAGGTCGAGATTTGAAGGTTACTCTGATTAAGAATGAGGAGATCAACGCCAACCGGTGTGCGATCCCGTATGGTATATCAGGAGAAAAGCCGGTGGAAAAATTCCAGATATCCAATAAATTGATAACAGATTTTGGTGGTGAACTTGTTATTGACCAGGTGAATAAAATTGAACCTGATACCAATCAGGTCCATACTGAATCCGGTAAGATCTTTGAGTACAAGCATCTGGTGATTTCTACCGGGTCAAGGCCAGTCATACCGCCTATTCCGGGTATAAAGGCTGAAACAATTACCGCGGTTCGCTCGATTGCGGATCTTTCGAGGCTTCGGAAGTTTGCGGCAAAAGGCAAACGGGCAGTTGTTGTTGGCGGAGGATATATCGGTCTTGAAGTTGCTGTGGTCCTTAAGAAGTTAGGTATTGATGTTAATCTGGTGGAAATGTTGCCGAAAATCCTAATGGCTACAACAGAACCTGAATTTATCAGTATTATTGAAGATACACTGGCTGAAAATGACCTGCAGGTACTGGTTAATAAAAAAGTGGTTGAATTTGTACATCTTTCCGATGGGACTGTCGAGGTAAAACTTGAGAGTGGAGAAACGCTCGCGGCTGATTTTGTAGTTCTTTCAGTTGGTGTTGCGCCCAATACGAAACTGGCCGCCGAGGCCGGCATCGATACCAGCAGGTTGGGCATCTGCGCTGATGAATCTCTGCGTACCAGCGTGAAAAATATCTATACTTGCGGGGATTGCGCTGAAAAACAATCATTTATCACCGGGCAGCCAACTCGTGGGGAATTTGGAACTAACGCGGTCTTTATGGCCAGAGCCGCCGCCCAGAGTATTCTCGGGAACGAAGTTAAATTTCCTGGCATTATTAATGCCAATGCGACCGTAATCTACGAATGGAGTGTGGGGTCAGCCGGATTGACAGAGCAGATGGCGCGGGATGCAGGCATCGATGTAGTAACTGGTTATTCAGAGGTTTATGATAAATATCCTATGATGGACGAGGTTGATGTCGTGCGTACAAAGCTGGTTTTTAATCGCACAGACCAGAAATTGATCGGAGGAAGTGTTATGCGCAAAGGAAACGGTACCGCACAGAGTGTCGATTTTATTTCACTTGCTATTCAAATGGGAACCACGATGAAAAACCTGTCGGACTATCAGTATGCTACACATCCTGAACTGGCTGCTAAACCGTCGGATAACACTTACACCTTTGCCGCCAGAGAGGCTCTGAGCAAACTTTAACTTAAGCGATTTTTGAGAAAATGTCCCCTGCGTCAGGCAGGGGATGATCAAAACCCATTTTCTGCAATAATAATCCAGCCGTGAGACAGGTCGTCAAAATATTGGTCTGGCAATACCGGATCAACTTGATGCGTGCCCCCCATATCTCCTCTCAGCCAGCGTTCGAATAACAAAACAACCTCATGGCCATCCACATCGCGCACAGTTGCCGGTCGTCGTAATGCCAGTTGTTTTTCGATGACTTTAAGTCCATCTTCCCCCGGTATTTCTGATGATAAAAAATCTACCTCAGATCGATGCAAACACAGTTGATAGCGGGAATGTTGAAGGATTTTTCCAAAAAAGGGACATCAAAGCTGTTTCCGTGAAAAGCTC
>JAGGSD010000321.1 GCA_021159265.1 Syntrophobacterales bacterium
ACCCATACAGTAAAAACGCAGCCCTGCCTGCCGTAACACAGGCAGGTTGATGTTTGATGCCTCTGAGTAGCTGCGCTGCAAGTTACTTCCCCTTACAATGCCGTAAAACGGCATAGCGGAGCTTTTTACGAATCCATCAACAGTGAACCGTGAACCTGACAACCCGAGCAGCTACTTGATTCTTATCTGACAGGTTCAACTAATTTCTTGACACGATAGACCTGTTAACTTATTGTAGGAACACATTCGGGAGTCAATAGTAAACTATGTATTCTAGAAAAGTGATCATTCATTATTCGGCGGATATCGCAGATCAGCCCATCGTGTATCGTCTCGTAAAGGATTATAGCCTTGCTTTTAACATACTGAAAGCAAGAATACTTCCCAAGAGAGAAGGTTTGCTGGTTCTTGATTTAGCCGGCACAAAAGAGAATTTCGACAAAGGCATCCTCTATCTGAAAGAATCCGGGGTCAAAGTCGAACCGCTTTCTAACAGAGTAATACAGAATGTGAATAAATGTGTTCATTGTGGCGCGTGTATGGCCTTTTGTCCAACGGGTGCATTATATCTTGACGAAAAGACTATGAAAGTTCTCTTTGATCCTGAAAAGTGCAACGGCTGTGAGCTATGTATGACAGCCTGTCCCGTGAGAGCTATGGAAATTAATCTTTTCTAAACAAATTATTCCCCTTCAATTTCCTTTTTCTTTTTCTCCACTACTTTTTCAACACTCACGGCAAGGTCTTTTCCCTTTTTTAGCATTTCCATGCCGACTCCGACTATTTCTTTACTTTTTTCAGCCATTTCTCCGGTTTGTTTTCTGGCTTTATTAATTGTATTTCTTACATTCTTGGGAAAATCATCAGGGGCTTTGTAATAAAAATACCCTGACACTGCTATCAGAATAAGTCCCAGTATGAGCGCCAGTTTTAACAGTTTCTTGATAACGAAATACACCATAAAAAGGATTATTACCGCAACGATGATAGCAGCGAAGGGATGAGTTGATAAATAATGGAAGAAATTATCCACTGGAAAGCCTCCGGACTGAGTAAATTATCTGCTTTACCTTTTTTTCTTTTTCGACCTTTGAATCTTGATTCCCGGTCTTTAGACTTTGCGGCTTTGCCGCATTAAATGTATATGAATTGGGGAATTAATAACATTTCCATTTTGAAATAGCAATTTATTTACCTTATGAAACTCATTCAGTCCCTTAATTGTAAAGTTCGTGCCTGCCTGTGCTGCCCGTCTGAGCCTGCCTGTGCCGCCTGCACGGCAGACAGGCAGACACGCAGACAGGCAAAAATGGTTTCGGCCTGTCGAAAAAAGCAGAAAATGCGAAATTAAATTTTCTTTTTCGTGTTTTCGCGATAAAAATATATCTTGTTTGGTTCCAGCACCCGGAAAAATATTAATATGCAAAGACCTTTAATCCCGTTACTTATTGCTATTATCGCCGGAATAACCGCAGGAAATATAGTCCACTTACCTGATATTGTCGCTGTCTCGCTTTTTCTGATATTTTTCATCGTTTTTTCCCTGTCGATTATTAAAAAGTGGAAAAGATATATTGTCTGTTCATTAATTTTATCCTTATTTTTCCTTGGCGTCCTCAATATAAACTTATATCATTATCAGAAACCTTGCAACACGGATATTTCTCTCCATACAGGGAAAGGCAAGCTTACAATCGAAGGGTTAATCTGTAAAAACCCCCGTGTTTTTCCTCATAAAACTTTTCTTGTCGTATCAACAACAAAAATCATTAAAAACGGGGGCTCCATCCCCGTGAATGGAAAAATTCTCCTTTCAGTTAGACACAACAAACAGCACTTCAAATATGGTGATTTTATCAGGACCAAAACGAGACTGAAAAAACCACATAATTTTAATAATCCCGGTGGGTTTGATTATGAAAGATATCTCCTGTACAGGGGGATAAAGGTACAGGGATACATAGATAATTCAGCAAAAATAGTAATTATAAGAAGAAACATTGGAAATATTTTTAAAATACATCTCGAGAATTTCAGGACGTCTATCAGAAAACTCTTTTCCACAACCTCACCCAACTACGAAGGGGAAATTCTGAAGGCCCTGATACTTGGGGAAAAAGGGGGAATTCCTGAAGACATTCTGGAAAATTTCAAACGTACCGGCATTTCTCATGTCCTGGCTATATCAGGTTTTCATATCGGGATCATAGCCTTTCTATCTTTAATCCTTGTCAAAACCTGCATGAAATCTTCCGAATATCTCCTTTTGAGATTCAATATATTTAAAATTTCGCTTCTCCTCGCAACTATACCTATTATCATCTATGCTTTTATTGCCGGGCTTGGAATCTCAACGATCAGGGCTACAATCATGATTCTCGCGTTTCTATTGTCTGTTCTTCTTGACAGAGAACGGGACATCCTGAACACCATAGCCCTGGCGGCCTTTATTATTCTTATTATTGCCCCCACCTCTCTCTTTGATGTGTCTTTTCAGCTTTCTTTCGCGGCTGTAACCGCTATTGTGATTATAACCCCGAGACTTTCGATTTTTATACCCAAATGGAATGCTGAAGAGAATGAGCCACCCTCACTAAAAAGAAAAATCACATTAAATATAATGCTTTTCATTATCGTGTCTCTTGCCGCAACCCTCGGCACGCTGCCATTAATTGCCTTTTACTTCAACAGGTTATCTACTGTTACACTTCTTTCAAACATTATGATCATACCGATTATCGGTTTCGTCGTTCTGCCCCTTGGGCTATTAACCATCGTAATCTCACCGGTTATCAGTCCACTTGCGATCATTTTCATTAAGATTGCATCATTTTTTGCGGGTATTTCCGTTTCTATCATAAATTTTCTGGCGTCCTTTTCATTTTCATCTATTTTCGTAACCACACCCACACTGGTCGAAATAACAGCATATTATCTCACCCTGATGACATCGGTAAAACTGATAGATATCTGGACCGAAACCAATCGCCCCACCCCCACTTCTTCAACAAGGCAAATCCCCCTTAACCTCCCTTTAGAAAATGAAGAAATAAAGAGATTTTCAGATGAAAACCTGATTAACAAACGAGTGATCAAATACAGGATTCTCAAAATATCATTCGCCCTTCTCATCTTGTTTTTCGTGGCAGACGGGGTTTACCTTCACATAAAAGGTAAAAACACAGGGCATCTCAAGGCAACCTTTATTGATGTCGGACAGGGGAGCTCTACTCTCATTGAATTTCCAGGAGGCAAAAAAATGCTTGTAGACGGTGGTGGGTTCTATGACACTGATAGCTTCGATATAGGAAAATGCGTCGTAGCCCCATTCCTGTGGCACGAAAGAATAAAAAAGATCGATATCGTAGTCCTCACTCACCCGGATCAGGATCATATAGGCGGACTTATCTACATACTCAAAAACTTTAGGATAAAGGAGGTTTGGTCAAATGGTCAGAAATCAAATCGTAAATCATATCTGGACTTTCTTAAAATCATAAGAGAAAAGAAGATTCCCCATCGAATCATAAGCGGTAACACGCCTGAAATTAAAATAGGAAACACATCCGTAAAGATCTTAAATCCTGTAAAATCAATCCCGGAAGGAGGGTCTCTCATCCCAGAATTTGATTTTAATAATAATGGAATAGTTATGAAGATCATCTTCGGAGATGTAAGCATTTTACTTCCCGCAGATATATCCGGGATTGTGGAAAATAATCTTATTTTGTCCGGGGATAATCTCAGAAGCAATATCCTCATGGCGCCTCATCACGGCGCATACACATCAAGCACAATCGCCTTTCTTAGAATGGTACGGCCTGAAATCTCCGTTTTCAGCTGCGGTCCAGACAATGTGTTCGGTTTCCCCGATCCGGATGTGCTTGACAGATATGGGAAAATAGATACAAAAATATTCAGAACTGATAAAAACGGTGCAATTACGATAAAAACAAATGGGAAATACGTCAAAACAAGGTGTCAGGTTTCAGATGTCGGGGATATGAGTTAAACTGCGCACAAGGAACCAAGCGGGCCAAATATGCTGACAATTAACTTATTGATATGATATACTTTTAGAATATATAATAGATTATTAACGTGACGTTCTTCTCAAATCAAATACTGTGAGAAGAGAGAGTGGACGTTTTGAACGAATTGAGTTTGCTGTTTGTTATAATCTAATGGGAAAATTCAAGACAGGTAATTGATGACAGTTTCGTAAAAAGTCGGATTTCCCCTCCCCTGGTGGGAGGGGATAAAGGGGAGGGGGACATAACTAGTTGAAATAGCAGTGTTCTCACCCTCACCCCTACCCTCTCCCCTGTCTGCGTGCGGACACGCACAGGCAGGCATCAAGGGAGAGGGAGTTTTTTGACTTTCAAGTAACTCGTTTGGGCGAATTTAATATAACTTGTTGATTTCACTGGA
>JAGGSD010000402.1 GCA_021159265.1 Syntrophobacterales bacterium
AAATCTTCGCCTTCCTTGAACTTGAACAAAATTGAACATTCTGCAAAGGTCTCGTGTTATAACTTTCTAATCTGAACAAGCCGGAAAAGCTCGAAACTGAAAGTCTGCAACCGTTCACGGCTTGAAATTGGAAATTAGAAATTCGGGAGAAAAGCATAAGGCCAAATTTCCAATTTCTATTTTCTAATTTCGACGTTTAGTGAACGCTTACTAAATTTTTTGCCCTTTGCCTCTCACCATTTGCGCGCAAACGCGTTTGTTTAAAATAAAGAATCTAATGGGAGATAAGTTTTCATGAGCAGACCAAAAGTCTTTGTTACCCGGTTAATCCCCGAAGCAGGTTTAAATTTAGTGTTGAATGCCTGTGATGCCGAAGTGTGGCCCGGTGAACTTCCCCCGCCTCGTAATGTATTGCTGGAGAAGGTTCGCGGCATGCAGGGGATATTGAGTCTTCTCACCGATCGAATAGATGGAGAAGTGATGGATGCGGCAGGATCTCAATTGAAAATCGTAAGTAACTACGCCGTCGGTTTTGATAATATCGATATTGATGCGGCATCGGAACGGGGCATATTTGTGGGAAATACACCCGGCATATTGGCAGAAACAACGGCAGATCTCGCTTTTACGCTGCTGATGGCCGCTGCCCGGCGTATCGTCGAAGGAAATGATTATATTCGAACCGGCAATTGGAAAACGTTCAAACCGATGGAACTACTGGGCAGAGATATCCACCATGCCACACTGGGAATTGTCGGTATGGGACGTATAGGGACCGAGCTGGCGCGTCGAGCAAAGGGTTTTGACATGGAAATTATCTATTTCGATCATCGCATGAGGTCTGGAAAGGGAGAATCTTCCGGCGCAAGGATGTGTGACAGCCTTGCTGAACTACTTGCCCGGGCAGATTTTATCAGTCTCCATGTTCCACTTACCCCTGAAACAAATCACTTGATCGACAACGCAGCTCTTGCCAGAATGAAAGATTCTGCTATACTGATAAATACGTCTCGAGGATCAGTTGTTGATTCCGATGCGCTTTTTGACGCTTTAAAATCCGGACAAATTGCTTATGCCGCGCTGGATGTCACCGATCCGGAACCGCTGCCACCCGATCATAAGCTTCTGACTCTTCCAAACTGCCTTATAACACCCCACATCGGCAGCGCAACCGTGGCAACACGCAACAAAATGGCTGTTATGGCAGCCGAAAATCTGTTGGCCGGAGTGAGCGGAAAGGTACCGGATCACCTAGTCAATCCCGGGGTATTGCCACATCATAAAATGGAAGGAGCATCAAATGGATAATATGTACAAAGATCTGTCTCTTCCGAACAGGATATTGCTGGGACCCGGCCCCAGCAATGTGCCGGACAGGGTAATGAAAGCCCTGTCAAGCCCGGTTGTGGGTCATCTCGATCCTGCTTTCCTTGCAGTCATGGAGGAAGTTCAGGAAATGCTCCGCAGCGTTTTTATGACTGCCAATCAGTTTACTATTCCCGTATCAGGAACGGGAAGCGCCGGCATGGAAGCCGCTCTCGTAAATATTATCGAAGAAGGCGATAATGTACTTGTATGCGTCAATGGGGTATTTGGAGAACGCATGTGCGACATTGTCGAGCGATGCGGTGGAATACTTCGCAGGATTGATACAAAATGGGGAACATCCATTGATCCGGAACAGGTACTCAAGGTACTTGAAGAATTTCCTGCTGATATTGTGACCATTGTCCATGCCGAAACATCTACCGGTGTTTTGCAGCCCCTTGAGGAAATCTCAAAGATTACTCATGAAAAAGACGCCCTTCTCGTAGTGGATGCCGTCACGTCTCTTGGCGGCGCACCACTTAAGATAGATGAGTGGGAAATAGATGTCTGTTATTCCGGCACACAGAAGTGCCTCAGCTGTCCCCCGGGGCTTGCACCTGTCACCTTCAGTCCACGGGCTGTTGAAAAACTCGAGAAACGGTCTCAAAAGGTTCAATCCTGGTATCTGGATATGACCATGATAAGAAAATACTGGGGATCGGACAGAGTCTATCACCATACAGCACCGATCAGCATGATATATGCGTTGAGAGAATCTTTACGGATTGTTTTGGAAGAAGGCCTTGTCAAAAGGTGGGAAAGGCATCAAAAACTCCACAGAAATTTAGTTGCAGGTCTTGGGAATCTGGGGTTAAAAATGCTCGTGGATGAAAAGTTCAGAACCCCGATGCTAAATTCCGTGATTATACCTTCGGGTGCAGATGACGTCCTCATCCGAAAACGACTGCTTGACGAGTATAACACGGAAATCGGCAGTGGTCTTGGACCTCTCAAGGGAAAGATATGGCGAATTGGCCTCATGGGACATTCGTGCACACAGAAAAATGTGGATTACATCTTATCCGCCTTGAAGTCCTTGCTTTCACAGTGAGTTGTAAGCAGCCAGCTACTTGTAGCTGAGCTCTTAACTTTTATATATCCATGTGAGGTTAAAGGAACATTTTTAGCAACTACTCAGGTTCACAGTTCAATGGTTCAAGGTTCAACAGTTGAATGGAGAGAAACGGGTAATATCTCAATAAACACGGGTAGGGGTGACTTTAGTCGCCCCTGTTGGGAGGTTAAACCCTCCCCTCCCCTCAATTTATTGGAACTCTTTTAACCGTGAATAGTTCGACGGCTCGACTGAGCTCGCCGAAGGCTGAGCTCACGCTGAAGACTCGCCGAGGGCTGAACTCGTCGCAGGCTCGCCGAAGACTGTGAACCTTGAACCTGTCAACCTGAGTAGTTACCATTTTTATATCCTTTCCTCACCAATTATTTATTGGAAGGGAGGTTGCCTATATGAACTTGCTATCCCGGAGAGAATTAAAGCGGCTTATGGAGAAAAAGGAAGGGTTGTGTGTGTCGATCTACATGCCCACACACCGGATTGGGGCAGAAACACAACAGAATCAAATCAGATTCAAGAATTTGCTTCGTAAAACGGGAGAAGAGTTAATTCAAAGTGAATTGCGTCCTCAGGAGGTAAAGGAATTTCTGAAGCCTGCTCAGGAACTTTTGGCAGATGTACCTTTCTGGCAAAACCAGAGCGATGGATTAGCCGTATTCATTTCTCCTTTTTCATTTAATTTTTTCCGGCTCCCAGTTCAATTTGAGGAATTAGTCATTATAGCCGAGCGTTTTCATATCAAACCTCTTATTCCGGTAGTTAGCGGCGATATAGAATTTTATGTCATCGCAATCAGCCAGAAAAATGTGAGACTGCTTAAATGTTCAAGATACCTGGCAAATGAAGTAAATATTGAAGGTATTCCCAACAATCTTGTCGAAGCCCTCAATCTTGATGATTTCGAAAAACGTCTCCAGCTTCACACCGGTGCAGAAGATACAAAAGCTAAAATTTTACAATATTTTCAACAGGTGGATAAAGGCCTGCATGAATATTTCAGGAATAAAAAAGCTCCTCTAATATTTGCAGGCGTGGATTATCTCTTCCCCATTTATAAAGAGGCCAATACTTATCTACACTTGGTCGAGAAATTCATCCCGGGGAATCCGGAAGGATTAAGCATAGAAGATTTACATAATCAGGCCTGGAGTATTGCAAAGTCTTTCTTTGAAAAGGAAAAGTCAGATGCGGTCGAACAATACAGACAATGTTCTGGTACCGGCCTTGCTTCTACCGCTATTAAAGAGATTGCTCAGTCTTCGTATAATGGACGTGTCGGAATATTATTTGTGCCGGCAGGATTACAACAATGGGGAACGTTTAATTACGAAACAAATGAAGTTATCCTGGAGGATAAGGCAACATTGGGTAATGAGGACTTACTTGACTTTGCCGCAATTCATACCCTTTCAAACGGTGGTACGGTATATGCCGTAGATTCAAAAGAATTACCCGATAATGCATCCATAGCGGCTGTTTTTCGATATTAATTGGAGGTGGATACATCGTCAGGATCAAACCGATGATGATGGGGATATTGTGGTAGCGCACACCTGAAACCGGGTGATCACACTGCGGATATCCGGGTACAGATATCCGATGCCGACGAACATGGCCAAAAAGATCCATAGGGTCAAACCCTGTCAAAATTTGAGATGTGACCCTTTTGTGTACTTGAAGCACATCGACACTTGGACTCATGTCTCTTACGAGGCACAATACTCAGCCTGCGCTTTTCCTTATCAACGGTTTACAATCAATTCTTCGGCTTTACCCTTTACCGGAGGTCACTGAATAAAAACTTTAAAGGCCATTATAATGGCAGCCACAAGGGTAGTTAATGCAAAAAGAATTTTTAACAATTTTGGTTTTGTTTGTATTGCGATACTTCCTCCAATAAGCCCGCCAATAGCACCACCTATGGCAACAGGAATTGCAATACGATAATCAAAATGCC
>JAGGSD010000142.1 GCA_021159265.1 Syntrophobacterales bacterium
TAATTACTGGATTCCCGCTTTCGCGGGAATGACAGATTAGTGAGTTTTTGACTTTTTACGAATACATCTTGTTTGGTTCCGGCTTGTTCGGGTTAGGTAAACTTCTAATGGGTATGCTGCAGCCGATCTTAATTATTCTTGCTATTCTGGTGGTCGTCGCTTCCTCTACCCATGCTCTCCTTTCCAAGCGTGATCCGAAGGGAGCGCTAGGCTGGATCGCTGTCTCGCTGATTTTCCCATTCGTGGGACCACTCCTGTATTTCTTTTTCGGCATTAACCGTGTCCAAACCCGGGCCAGGAAACTTCAACGGATTTCTCCATTCCGGGGTGCCTTTGATCGTGAGCGACTGCCGGACGGTAGCGAATTTATATTATCAAGCCATAATATTTCCTCAGATTACAGAGAATTGGCCCGTATTTCAGACACGGTTACAAAACGACCGCTGGTGGGTCGTAACCAGGTTGAAATACTCCACAATGGTGAAGAAGCGTATCCGGCAATGATAAAAGCAATTGAGGATTCAAAACGGTCACTGTTTTTTACAACCTATATCTTCGAAACGGATAATACGGGTCGACAGTTTATCGAAGCTTTAGGCCGTGCTGTGGGTCGTGGTGTCGATGTCAGGGTCATAATCGATGGTGTGGGTGAAATCTACTATTTTCGCCGGGCAAGTAACTTACTCAAAAAGCGCAACGTGCGGGTGGCCCGATTTCTTCCGCCAAGGCTGTTTCCCCCTTCCTTGCATATTAATCTGCGAAATCATCGTAAGATCCTGGTCGTCGATGGACAAACAGGCTTTACCGGCGGGATGAACATCGGTAATCGTCACCTTGCAGAAAACACCGAAAATCCTTCGCGTGTTATCGACACACACTTTCGTCTGACGGGACCTGTGGTAACACAAATGGAGCACATATTTAAGCGGGACTGGAGATTTATTACAGGAGAACAAATAGCTCAGCAAACTAATCCACCAATTGAAGGAGGCACCGCAATCTGCCGTGCTATCGCCGAAGGTCCCGATGAAGACCTGGATAAGCTCTCCATGATTCTCCTTGGCGCCGTTTCCTCGGCCCGGCAGAGTGTTTACATCATGACGCCTTATTTTATTCCGCCCCGCGGTCTTCTTGCTGCGCTACAGGCGGCTGCCCTGCGTGGCGTTAATGTAACCATAATACTGCCTTCGAAGAATAATTTACCCATTGTCCACTGGGCAACCCGCAACCTGCTGTGGGAACTTTTGAAATGGGGTGTACAGGTGTACTATCAACCGCCTCCTTTTGTCCACACCAAGCTGGTGCTGGTGGACAAACATTACTGCCAGATTGGATCCGCCAATATCGATCCTCGAAGTCTTCGCCTTAACTTCGAGTTGAACGTTGAAATATATGACAAGACTTTCGGGGGCATTATTGCGGCACATTTCAACACTATCAAAGAACGCTCCCGGAAAGTTTCTCTCAAAGAAGTGGATGGGCGCAAGTTCTTGGCAAGGATACGCGACTCTCTGGCATGGTTGCTTTCACCATATTTATGAGGATTTTCTTTGCGGGAGGAATTCCAGCGTGGATGAAAGGACTATTCTAAGCCAGCTTGAGGAATTAGCCGAGAAGCTTGGGATACGAATACGCTATGAGGTTATGAAAAAAGAAAATTTGTTTAATACAGGAGGCCTTTGCCGTCTGAAAGGAGAATATGTCTTGATTATCAATTCAAGTGCGATGATAAAAGAGAAAATTCAGATCTTCGCCGGCGCAGTAAAGCATTTTGACCTCGACCAAGTTTACATGCCACCTGCTCTCAGGAAATATTTGGAAATGTTCCCCGGCTCAAATGTGGAATGCGAAAGCTGAAATCTATTGACAGCCATGGCTTTATTTAGATATTTATACAGGATCAGCATGCGTAGTTTGATCGATTTATCAACCGCGTGCAAAGAGATCTGCTGAAGCCGTAGCGATGGCACATAATAACATTATTCCTTATTCCTTGCAATTCGAAGATTCCCCCGCGGGTTGTTCAGTTAGATAATTACAGGCGGTAAATGTATGGCAAAAACCATGACACAGAAGATTCTGGAAAGGCATCTGATCACAGGTGAATACAGGCCGGGCAGTGAAATTGGCATTCATATAGACCAGACCCTGACGCAGGATGCTACCGGTACAATGGCTTATCTTCAGTTCGAGGCCATGGGTCTTAACAGAATAAGAACAGATCATTCTGTGAGTTTTGTCGACCACAACACAATACAGATCGGGTTCGAGAACGCAGACGATCACAAATACCTCCAGACTGTCGCCGCCAAGTTTGGTATATATTATTCCAGGGCGGGGAACGGAATATGCCATCAGGTGCATCTGGAAAGATTCGGAAGGCCCGGGACGACACTTCTGGGTTCCGACAGTCATACACCCACAGGCGGTGGCATAGGACAGATAGCAATCGGAGCGGGTGGTTTGGACGTGGCGTTGGCCATGGCAGGTGAACCGTTTTATCTAACCTGTCCGGATGTTATTCAAATAAATCTGACAGGTGAACTGAGATCCTGGGTTAGCGCCAAGGATGTAATACTCAAGGTTCTGCAGATATTTTCAACGAAAGGAAATGTTGGATACGTGTTCGAGTATAGTGGGCCCGGGGTAAAAACTCTGACCGTGCCCGAGAGGGCAACCATTGCCAACATGGGCGCCGAGTGTGGCGTAACAACATCCATATTCCCGAGCGATGAAGAGACGAGGAGGTTTCTCAAGTCTCAGGCAAGAGAAGGAGACTGGCGGAAGATTGCAGCAGATCCTGATGCCGGGTACTTCAAGGTAGTAAACATTAATCTGTCGGAACTGGTTCCTCTGGTTGCAACTCCTCACAGTCCCGGCAATGTTTCACGTGTAAAGGATTTTGAGGGTATGGAGGTGAACCAGGTATGTGTTGGTTCATGCACTAACTCTTCATACATGGATCTAATGATGGTTGCAAAAATCCTGAAGGACAAAAAGGTACACCCGGGTGTAAGCTTTATCCTGGCGCCGGGGTCCAGACAGGTGGTAGATATGCTGGCAAGAAACGGCGCCCTTGCGGATCTTATAGAAACCGGAGTCAGGTTGGAGGAAAATGCCTGCGGCTTCTGCATAGGGAACAGCCAGTCACCACAGAACGAAGCCATATCTCTCAGAACCAGTAACAGGAACTTTCCCGGCAGGTCGGGAACGAAGAGCGCAGGCGTATATTTAGTGAGCCCGGAGACTGCGGCAGCGGCTGTCATAACGGGGAAAATTACAGACCCACGGGATCTGGGGATACCGTACCCTGATATAACATTGCCGGAAAAATTTATAATAGACGATTCAATGATACTTCCCCCTTCCGATGACCCGAACAGCATAGAAATTTACAGGGGACCCAACATTGGAGAACCGCCGGGTAACGAAGTGTTGCCGGAAAAAGTGTCAGGCATTGTGACCATAAAAATGGGTGACAATATCACCACGGATCATATCATTCCGGCTGGCCCCCGGATGAAATACAGATCAAACATCCCCAGATATTCCGAATTCCTCTTCGAGATTGTAGACCCGGGGTTTTTCGACAGAGCAAGGGAAATAAAAAACTCCGGCAGGCACAACATCATTGTAAGCGGGCTCAGCTATGGACAGGGATCATCGAGGGAGCACGCGGCGCTTTGCCCCATGTATGTGGGAGTAAAGACGGTTATTGCCAAATCTTTTGAAAGAATACACGCGGCAAACCTGATAAACTTCGGCATTGTGCCGTTAACTTTTAAAAATGAAGCCGATTACGATATGATAAATCAAGGTGACAGTCTGGAAATTCCGGATATCCGCGATAAAATTAGCATGGGTGAAACACTGATCGTCAAGAATAATTCCAGCGGAGTGAACTTTGAAGTCAGCTACAACTTGTCGCACAGGGCGAGGGATATACTGCTCGCGGGTGGAATGCTTTCCTATATCAGGAATAAAAAGAATAATCCTGAGTAGTTACAAAATAAGTAACCGTTCAAGGGTTCAAGGTTCCATTCTTGTCCCCGGACTGCATTTGGGATGCGTATTTACGGGAAAAGCGTCAGCTTCGTCAGGCCTGAAACAAAATCCGGAGTCAAATCGGCAGTTATTTGCGAAAATGAGCATTTTTGACGAGGACTTCAGGTCTTTAATGTTGCCTTTGTCCTTAACCCTGAACGCTGAACCATGAACCTGTGAACGGTTACCAAAATAATTAGTGTCCATTCAGAAATGATGCATTCGTAAAAAGTCAAAAACTCACTAATCTGTCATTCCCGCGAAAGCAGGAATCCAGTAATTACAAGCAGTTATGGATTCCCGATCAGGTCGGGAATGACAAAACGACA
>JAGGSD010000163.1 GCA_021159265.1 Syntrophobacterales bacterium
TCGAATGACAAAAATACAAATATCTAAACGGGAAAGAGTTAAACTTTTTACAATAGAGTTAATGCCACTTCCGTGGCGTTGATGTTTTGAACATTTGAATATTAGAAATTCGGATTTGTTTCGTATTTAGTGCTTCGTATTTCGAATTTCCAGTTTATCTGGGTTAGGAATGTATAAAAAAATATTTTCATAAATTGAAAGAGGTGTAACATGGCGGGTGCTGAGCTTATAGGTGCAGAAGAAAAAAGGGAAGTTATGGATATCCTGGAAACAGGTATCTTCATGCGATATGGGTTTGACGAGGAGAGGAAGGGAATCTTCAAGGTAAAGGAATTTGAAGAGGCCTTTGCAAAGTATCTGAATTGTGGATATGCCCTGGGTGTAACATCAGGGTCAGCAGCGTTAAAAGTAGCTATGACGGCTTTGGACGTGGGACCGGGAGATGAGGTGATAGCCCCGGCATTCGACTTTATAGCTACATATGAGGCTATTCTGGAGGTTGGAGCCATTCCCGTAATGGCAGATATAGATGATTCATTAAATCTTGATCCTGATAAATTGGAAGACAAGATAACTTCCTGTACGAAGGCAATTATTCCCGTTCACATGTGTGGAGCGCCTGCCCGAATAGATAAAGTGATTGAAGTTGCAAAGAAACATAACCTTCTGGTCCTTGAGGATAATGCACAGGCCTCCGGCGGGAGCTATAAGGGGAGAAAATTAGGCACCATTGGAGATATGGGTATCTTGAGTTTTGATTATTACAAGACGATTACCACCGGCGAGGGGGGTATGGTCATAACGAACGACAAAAAATTGTATGACCGTTCCGACTGGTATCATGACCATGGGCACGATCACAATCCCAATGTAGAGAGGGCTCTTGAGGGGAGAACCATACTCGGTTTCAATTTTCGCATGAATGAGTTTCAGGGAGCCGTCGGACTTGCCCAGTTAAGGAAGCTCGACTACATCATCAGCGAACAGAGGAAAAACAAGGCAGTCATCAAAGATGCCCTCGGCAAAATAAATGGTGTCGGGTTTCGAAAGCTTTTTGACCCGGATGGAGATACAGCAACATTTCTGGGATTTAATCTGCCCGATGAAACTATTACCAGACAGTTTCAGAAAGCATTACAGAGAGAAGGCGTCAATACGATTTTGTACAAGGAAAATGCCTGGCATTATGCTCCAAGATGGGAACATCTTATCGCCCGCTCTACGGCGAATTCAAAAAAATACCCCTTTACCAATCCCATGTACAAAGGGAAAGTTGACTACGACGTAGAAAGTATCCCATATGCAGAGAATATCATTGGGAGGACTCTTTTTATGATTATACCCGTAAAGATGCCGGAAGCAAAAATGGAAAGTATAATCAACGGGATTGAAAAGGCATCGAAGATTTTATAAGAAAGAGAGCTTGTAATAATGATTGTTGTTACGGGTGGTGCAGGATTTATAGGTAGTGCCGTTGTGTGGAAGTTAAATTCGGAGGGGATCGATAATATTGTTATTGTTGATCATCTCGGAACGTCGGATAAATGGAAGAACCTGGTCAACAGGAAATATGCAGATTATTTCAACAAAGATGATTTCATTAAAATGGTGTGTGAAGACAGAGCGCCCTTTGAAGTTGATGGGATTATTCATATGGGAGCATGTTCTTCCACAACGGAACGGGATGCCGATTACTTAATGGAAAATAACTATCGTTACACCCGAAAACTTGCCGAGTGGGCCGTGAAAAAAAATATCCGTTTTATTTATGCCAGTAGTGCGGCTACGTATGGTGACGGGACGCTCGGTTTTTCTGACGATGATCATGTGAGCAAGACACTCCAGCCGATAAATATGTATGGGTATTCCAAACAGGTATTTGACCTTTGGGTCCTGCGTAATCAATTGGAACAAAAAGTTGCGGGTATTAAATTCTTTAATGTGTTCGGGCCTAATGAGTATCACAAGGGAAATATGAGGAGCGTCATTCATAAATCTTTTCGACAGATAAAAGAGACAGGCAAAATACGACTCTTTAAATCCCATAAACCGGAATATCGGGACGGAGAGCAGAAAAGGGATTTTGTTTATGTGAAAGATTGCATCGAGGTTGTCTGGTGGTTGTTGCAGAATCGGGAAGTTAACGGAATATTCAATCTGGGGACAGGTCAGGCCCGAACATGGAATGATCTGGCAAGAGCTGTCTTTGCGGCAATGGACCGCCAACCAGAGATTGAATATTGTGAAATGCCTGAATCCATTCGGGGTCAATATCAGTATTTCACGGAGGCACAAATGGACAAACTCAGGTCTGCGGGATATACTATACCGGTTAAATCTCTTGAAGATGCCATTTCTGATTACGTGGTAAATTATCTGGCAAAAGGGGAAATATGCCTGTGATTTCCTATTGACAGACAATATAACAAGAGTCATAACTACTCAGATGGATATAGATTGAAGGTCTTTGGCGTGAGCTCAGCAGAACCGTTTCTACGCCAAAGTTCTGCCTGCTGCAGGCAGGCAACGCGGCAATCGTGTTTTTGGGTACCTTCAGTCTGATTTACCTGAGTGGTTACATACAGTTTAGAATAATGGAGGACTATTAATGATGGAAAAGAACACAAATAAAAGAACTCGTTTTCTCTCTTTTTTCTTGGTGTTTTTTGCAGGGGTTTTTATTGCCTCTTTAGTGAGAGTGGCGAATTTTTCTTCTATACCATTAGGGTCGCCAGCGCAGACCGCCATTGCTGCTTTTCCGGACAGCAGGGCAACAGCGCCTTCTTCTTTCGCTGATTTGGCGAAGAAGTTGACACCCACCGTAGTTAATATAAGGACTACGAAAACTGTTCTCACGGGCGGTATGGGTGCAATGAGATCTCCTTTCGGAGAAGAAACTCCGTTTGATAAATTTTTCGGCGACGAATTTTTTAGACGATTCTTTGGGGATATGCCCCAAAGGCAGTTTAAGCAGAGAAGTCTGGGGTCAGGATTCATTATCAGTAAAGACGGTTATATATTTACGAACTATCATGTTGTCGAGAAGGCAGACTCGATCTTAGTTAAGGTATCGGATGGCAAGGAATATGATGCCAAAGTAGTGGGAAAAGATAAAAACACGGACATAGCCCTTTTGAAGATAAAACCTGTCAATGGTCTTCCCGTTGTCAATCTCGGTGATTCGTCCGGGTTGCGTGTTGGTGACTGGGTGATCGCAATAGGCAATCCCTTTGGCCTTTCTCAAACGGTAACTGCAGGTATTGTAAGCGCCAAGGGACGTGTCATTGGCGCGGGACCTTATGATAACTTTATCCAAACCGATGCCTCTATCAATCCCGGGAACAGCGGGGGGCCTCTTTTCAATTTGAGAGGGGAAGTTGTGGGGATAAACACTGCCATCATTGCGCAGGGGCAGGGAATAGGTTTTGCCATACCAATTAATATGGCAAAAACAATTCTTCCGGACCTCAAGACAAAGGGTAGGGTGATCCGTGGCTGGCTTGGTGTTTCTGTCCAGGATATCACATCAGATATTGCCAAGAATTTAAAATTGCAAGAACAACAAAAAGGCGCGCTTATTGCTGATGTATTTAAGGGAGATCCCGCAGACAAGGCAGGTATTAAAACAGGTGATATCATTATCAGCGTGAAAGGGCACAATATTGAAAACACACATGATTTATTAAGGATTATTGCAGGCTTCCGCGTAGGCGATATTGCCAAGGTTACAGTCTTGAGAAATGGGAAGAAAAAGGTTTTTTCGGTGGAAATCTCGGAGCGTCCGGAACGGGAGAAAATAGCCGATCTGGGCAAAGCTCCGGAATACCTGGGGATGACTGTTCAACAGATAACACCTGAAATAGCAAAACATTTTCGCCTTACTGATACGAAAGGGGTTATCGTGAGCGGAGTAAAGGAAGGAAGCCCGTCAAGTGAAGCGGGAATACAGACGGGGGATATAATATTACAGATAAACCGTGTAAAGATCCGTTCTGTGAAAGATTATGTGCGGGAAATGGCCGGGCGAGACGAGAAAAACAGTCTGCTCCTTTTGATAATGAGGGGGAACTCCAAATTTTTTGTCGTAATTCGTAAATAAACAATGTACGGGGAGGAAGGAGAATCCTCCCCTCTTCCGCGTATAGGCGGTCTTGCCATCAACTTGATTTTTAGTAACTACGTAGTCCCTTAATCGTAAAGTTCGTGTCTGCCTGTGCGTGTCCGCACGCAGACAGGCAAAATTGGCAAAAGAATTTCTTTATGGCTGATAAGTCCTTGCAAAACTTAAATCCGAATATCGAATTTCGAAACTCGAAACAATATCGAATGACAAAAATACAAATATCTAAACG
>JAGGSD010000234.1 GCA_021159265.1 Syntrophobacterales bacterium
TTCAGGCGCTTAGTCGTAAAATTCGTACAAAATTGGCAAAAGAATTTAGTAAGCGGTCACTAAACGTCGAAATTAGAAAATAGAAATTGGGAATTTGGCCTCATGCTTTTCTCCCGAATTTCTAATTTCCAATAAAAAGTGCCTTGACTTGTTCATCGGTGAATCTCTTATACAACTGCTCTGTCATAAATTAGAACCCCCTTAATAATATTTGGTTCTAATTTATAGCTACTCCTCTACCATTTCATGAAAGTGCACTTTTGATCTTTATCTGACAGGTCTTAGATTTTTCTTGACAAACGTGTTTAAATTGCATATTTTCTCAAATCGATTTTTCGGGGAGCTGAAATATTTTGATGAAAACATATAGTGCAAAGGAAGCTGATATTAAAAGAGATTGGCATCTTGTTGATGCAGAAGGACAGGTGCTTGGAAGACTTGCCAGTGAAATCGCAAGACGGTTGAGGGGTAAGCATAAAGCCATCTATACCCCTCATGTTGATACGGGTGACTTCGTGGTCGTTGTGAATGCTGAAAAAGTTTCACTCACGGGGAAGAAGCTCACTGACAAGACATATTATCATCATACGGGTTATCCCGGAGGGATAAAATCGGTTACGGCAGGAAAAATGCTTAAAGAAAAACCGGAGAGGCTTTTATATATTGCGGTTAAGGGTATGCTGCCGAAGAACAGCCTGGGAAGAAAAATGTTAAAAAAGTTGAAGATATACAAGGGCGGGGAACATCCCCATTCAGCGCAAGATCCAAGGGCATTGGAATTATAATCCGGCGGTTCGGCGCCACAATTTGGAGTTAGATATGACAGAGAATAGATTTTATGCAACAGGTAAAAGGAAAACCGCAATTGCCAGGGTGTGGCTGGAAGAGGGAAATGGAAATTGGGTATTAAATGGGAAGAGTTTATCTGATTATTTCCCATCCGAGAGCTTCAGAATGCTTATCCAGCAACCAATTTCCCTCGTTGGGAAGAAAGACATGCTCAACTTTTATATTACTGTTAAAGGTGGAGGAATGTCTGGACAGGCAGGCGCTGTTAAACATGGTGTATCCAGAGCCCTGGCGGAATATGATGAGAGCTTCAGGCCTATTCTTAGAAAGGCAGGTTTCATGACGAGAGATTCCAGGATAAAAGAGAGAAAAAAGTACGGTCAGCCCGGCGCGAGGAAGAGGTTCCAATATTCAAAGAGGTAAAGATGATTAAAGGGAGGCTTTGCCTCCTTTTTTTATTTGAGGAGAAAGCTTATGATAAAGATCGGTATATACGGAGCAAGCGGTTATACGGGCCAGGAGCTTTTGAAAATTCTTGTTCGACATCCCGAAGCAGATGTTGTTGTTCTGACATCAAGAAAATTTAAAGGCCTCCCTGTTTCCGATATTTATCCGGTATTTAAAGATTTGACTGACCAAAAATATATCGATGCATCCCCGGAAGATGTTGCCTCTCTGTGTGATGTTATCTTTTTAGCTGTGCCTCATGGCGAGGCTATGGAAGTGGCGCCCTACTTTTTAGAGAAGGGGGAAAAAGTAATTGATCTTAGCGCAGATTATCGTTTACGTGATATAAAAGTCTACGAAAAGTGGTATAAAAAACACACTTCATCGGAGCTTATCCGAAAGGCAGTTTATGGGCTCCCCGAACTGTATCGGAATGACATAACAGGAGCAAATCTAATAGCTAATCCGGGCTGTTATCCAACGGGAGTAATCCTTGCTCTGGCCCCGGTTTTAAAGGAAAAATATATTGATATTTCCTCGGTTATCGTTGATTCTAAATCAGGTGTGAGTGGCGCCGGGCGGGAATTATCGATCGGGTCTTTGTTCTGCGAAGCGAATGAGGGGCTTAAGGCCTATAAAATATGTGCCCATCGCCACACTCCCGAAATAGAGCAGGAACTGAGCATTCTTGCCGGGTGTAATGTCACTGTATCATTTGTGCCCCATCTCATTCCAGTCAGCAGGGGAATACTCAGCACTATATACGCGACACTCCAAAGGAATATTTCTGTATCTGATCTTGTTGGACTTTATAAGAAATTTTATAGAAATGACATCTTCGTAAGAATTTATGATGATGGGACATACCCCAACATCTCTTGTGTCAGAGGTTCCAATTATTGTGATATCGGTTTTGCTCTTGATGACAGAACGGGAAGGGTGATAATTATCGCGGCGATTGATAATCTTATGAAAGGTGCTGCGGGTCAGGCAGTACAAAATATGAACCTTATGAGTGGTTTCCCCGAAGGTATGGGGCTGAATCTGATTTCACTGTTTCCTTAAGAAGATATTAGAGTATTTATTCTCAATAACTGTGTTTTTCGCGCAGATGTTGACGTCAGGTATCAAAAATGAACATCGAACGTTCAACATCGAATATTGAATGAAAAAAGTGAAGAAACAGGAATAGAGGCTTATTGTCTGGTATCGGATGTTTTTTATTTGATTTTAGAATAATTTGAGGAGCAAAACGACATCATTATTCGACGTTCGGTGTTCAATGTTCGAGTTTGGACGTTAATCTTGAATATGCTTTCCCGCGCTTAGGCATGGGAGTGAGAAACCTTTTTACCTTTGCGGCCTTGTCGCCTTAGAGTCCTTGTTAAATTTTCTTTTTCGTGTTTTCGTGATAAAAATATATCTTGTTTGGTTCCGGCTTGTCCGGGTTGGGAAATTGAAATGAGCTTAAAATTTTATAACACTCTCGGAAAGAAAAAGGAAGAATTTAAGCCTGTTGAAGCGGGCAGGGTAAGTATGTACGTTTGCGGCATTACGGCCTATGATATGTGCCACATCGGCCACGCCCGTTCTGCTGTTGTTTTCGATGTTATTTGCAAATACTTGAAGTATAAGGGCTACAATGTAATCTATGTTAAGAACTTTACAGATATTGATGACAAAATCATAGCGAAAGCAAATGAGGAAGATACGGACATTATTGAAATATCGGAACGATATATAAAAGAGCACAATAAAGACATGGACGAGATGGGAGTAGCCCGACCTTCAATAACACCGAAAGCAACGGAAAACATCAAGGGCATGATCCGTCATATCAGTACTCTTGTAGAAAAGGGTCTGGCTTATGTTGTTGAGGGAAATGTCTTTTTTGCTGTGGATAAATTCAAGGGATACGGAAAACTCTCAGGTAGAAATCTCGATGACATGCTGGCCGGAGCGCGTATCGACATTAACGAGAAAAAGAAAAACCCTCTTGATTTTATTCTTTGGAAATCTGCCAGAGATGGGGAGCCCTGGTGGGATAGTCCCTGGGGAAGAGGACGGCCGGGTTGGCATATAGAATGCTCCGTCATGAGTCAACGTTTCCTGGGAGAGACATTTGATATCCATGGCGGAGGGATGGACCTTATCTTCCCTCATCACGAAAATGAAATTGCCCAGGCCGAAGGGGCAACGGGCAAGCCCTTTGCAAATTATTGGATACATAACGGATTTGTGAGAATAAACAAGGAAAAGATGTCCAAGTCCCTCGGTAACATTTTTAATTTGCGAGAAGCATTAGGCAGTTATCATCCCGAAGTATTAAGGCTTTTTATGTTGCAAAGCCATTATCGAAGTCCTGTCGATTTTTCCGATGAATCCCTTGCCGAAGCAAGAACAGGTATGGAAAGATTTTATGAAACACTTAAGAAGATAAAGGACATCCTTGCCACCGGAATTGATTTTTCAGATATCTTGCCAAAAAACCTTTCAGGAAAAGATAAAGATGTGTTTGGAAAAATAACAACGCTTCCTGATCGATTTGCAGAAGCTATGGATGATGATTTTAATACTGCCAGAGCAATAGGTTACATTTTTGATGCAACACGTTTGATTAATGGTTATCTGGCCGGCAGGAAATTTGCCCCAACAGCGGAATCGCTTTTTGTTTTGAATTCAGCCAGGAACAATGTGAAGAAAGTCGGTAAAGTGCTGGGCTTGTTTCTCGAAGATCCTGATGAATATTTCGAAAAAGATAAAAAAAGAGAAGCTGAAAAACAGGGTTTGAACATCCAGGAAATAAATGCTTTGATCGAAGAAAGACAGAAAGCCAGGACAGCAAAAAAATGGAAGAAAGCCGATGAAATACGGAACATTCTTGCGAAAAAAAAGGTGGTTCTCAAAGATACTGCTGATTCAACAACTTGGAAGATCGCCAATCTCGTAAAAAATCAACCTTTAGTCCGTTAATTGTAAAGTTCGTGCAAAATTGGCAAAAGAATTAAGAACAATTACGAAACCACGAAAAAAAAAAGAAAGTGCGAAATTAAATTTTCTTTTTCGTGTTTTCGTACTTTCGTG
>JAGGSD010000366.1 GCA_021159265.1 Syntrophobacterales bacterium
AAAAAAAAGAAAGTGCGAAATTAAATTTTCTTTTTCGTGTTTTCGTACTTTCGTATTTTCGTGATAAAAATATATCTTGTTTGGTTCCGGCTTGTTCGGGTTAGGGGTTCAAGGGAAATACTAAAGGATTATAAAACACTCGACCCCCTGAATACTAGAATCTTTGAACCCTTTTCTCAAACTGATCGTGAGAAGATCAAAAAATGTTAGCTTTCTAAGGAGGTATTTTGAAAAAAAAGAGAATTCTGAGCGGTATGCGTCCTACCGGTAAGCTCCACCTGGGGAATCTTCATGGAGCTTTACAAAACTGGGTTAGATTACAGAATGAGACTACTTACGATTGTTTCTATTTTATTGCCGATTGGCACGCATTAACCAGCGAATATGGAAATACCGGCCTTCTTAAAGAAAACAGCAGGAACATAATTATTGACTGGCTCAGCGCCGGGTTAGAGCCAGACAAGAGCACACTGTTTGTTCAATCCAGTGTAAAGGAACATGCCGAGCTATTTACTATACTGTCCATGATAACCCCCCTTTCGTGGTTGGAAAGAAATCCAACATACAAAGAGATGAAGGCCGAACTGGCCGAAAAGGATCTTTCCACATATGGATTCCTGGGTTACCCCGTACTCCAGGCTGCGGATATTATTATGTATAAAGCCTATGGTGTTCCTGTCGGTGTGGATCAGCTTCCTCATGTTGAGTTAACACGCGAGATTACAAGAAGGTTTAATTTTTTATACAGAGAAGTTTTTCCCATTCCGAAGCCCCTCCTTACGGAGGCACCCAAAGTTCTTGGTATTGACGGAAGAAAAATGAGCAAGTCATATGACAACTCTATCTACATGAGCGATAGGGGAAATGTGTTGAAGCAAAAAATAAGCGCAATGTTTACTGATCCACAGAGAATGAAAAAATCTGATCCGGGAAGACCTGATTTATGCAATGTATTTGCCTTTCATCAGATTTATTCACCCGGTTCTGAGGTCGATGAAATAGAAGAGGAATGCAAAAAGGCGAGAATTGGCTGTGTTGAATGCAAAAAACGCCTCGCCGCCCGGATTTTAGAGGGAATGAACCCGATTCATGAACGACAGGACTATTATCGGAATCACCTCGATGAGATAGATGAAATAATATCTGACGGAAATTCAAGAGCCACGAAGATAGCCAGGATGACTATGGAAGAAGTACGGGAAGCAGTAAGAATCTAAGGCGGCAAAGCCGCAAAGTTATCAGAGGTCGGGGATCAGGTATCAGCGATGTTTTTACAACTTGTTTCATTATACCAAAAGCCCAATGGGTGATCGTTGTCTTTTCATAATTAATGAAAATATTAATCTTTTACTGATTCCTGACGTCAGCATCTGCGCAAAAAACGCAGTTGTTGTGACTAAAGACTTTGTGACTACTTTAGGTAGGCGCAGAGCGGCAAAGGCACGGCTCGACTGAGCGATTCGACTGAGCTCGTCGCAGGCTCGCCGAAGACAGAGGCACAAAGAGTAAAAAAAAATAACAACAGGCGCCGCCTGTGGTCTTCAGCGAGCCTTCGGCGTGAGACTTCGGCGAGCTCAACCGAGCCGTCAAGCCGTCTGGCGTATCATTTGACAGAGATTTTTTGCATTTTGTTATAATATAATAACAGCAAAGCAAATAAGCTTTGTGCCTCTGTGCCTTTGAACCTGAGTAGTTACAAGACTCTAATAACTAACCACTAATCATTGACTACTTGTTTGTAATTTATGGGTTATGAAATCAAATTAGACATATTTCAAGGTCCTCTGGATCTTTTGCTTTATCTGATCAAGAAAAACGAAATAGACATATATAACATTCCAATTGCCGTTATTACTGAAC
The DNA here is from genome assembly GCA_021159265.1 of Syntrophobacterales bacterium. GTDB lineage: Bacteria > Desulfobacterota > Syntrophia > Syntrophales > UBA6807 > UBA3084. The sequence goes on from JAGGSD010000366.1 coordinate 1,861, forward strand.
AGTATTTGGAGTACATTGATGTTATGAAATCTCTTAACCTGGATGTTGCCGGTGAATATCTGGTAATGGCATCTACGCTGATTCACATTAAATCGAAACTCCTTCTTCCCGTACACGATGACACAGAAGATGAGGAAGATCCCCGTGAAGAATTGACGAGGCAGCTTCTGGAATACCAAGCTTTTAAGGAAGCAGCCTTGAATCTTGACACGATGAATTTACTTGGACGGGATGTCTTTAAAGGGGGCTATCTGGTTGGGAGTGAGACTGATGGTGAACATTCTCTCGAAGAACTGAGTATCTTTGAGCTTGTAGAGGCCTTTAAAGTAATGGTCTCCAGGATAAACCCGGGAGAAATCATGGAGATTGATGTTGAAAGAATGTCACTTTCCGAGAGAATGAATGAAATTATGGAAAGACTTAATAAAGAAAAAGCCCTTACCTTTAATGATTTGTTAGGGGGATTAAGCGATCGAATAAAAATAATATACACTTTCCTCGCCATACTGGAACTTATGAAATTGAGGGTGATTAAGGCCTATCAGTCAAAGCCATTTGGAACTATAAGAATATTTCTTGCCGTGGAAGATTAAATGGATAATTTGAAGGCTATAGTGGAAGGTATAGTTTTTGTCTCAGAATCACCTGTTGGTTTGAAGAAACTGAAAGGAATTCTGAAAGATGTTGAAGGAAAAGAAATCATCAAAGCCCTCGACGATCTTGTGGAAGAATACGACAAGCGTAATGGCGCTTTATGTCTTGTAGAAGTTGCAGGAGGCTTCCAGTTCAGAACAAAAGATAATTTCAGCCCGTGGATTAGAAAGTTGACAGACATAAAACCTGTGGCAATCAGTCAGGCTGCTATGGAAACCCTTGCAGTGGTTGCATATAAGCAGCCCGTGATGAAGGCAGAAATAGAAAAGGTACGTGGTGTCGATGTCAGCGGCACATTGAAAGGTCTCCTGAAAAGGAATTTAATCAGAATGATAGGAAGGAAAGATGTTCCAGGAAGACCTATAATATACGGCACCACCAAAAAATTCCTTGAGGTATTTAGTCTAAAAGATTTATCGGAATTACCTACCTTACGGGAGTTGAAAGAGCTGGGGGAATGACGTTATGCCGGAACGTCTTCAAAAGATAATAGCCCAGGCTGGTGTGGCTTCCCGAAGGGAAGCGGAACAGATGATTAAAGAAGGCAAGGTTATCGTCAATGGGCAAATTGTTACCAGGCTTGGCACTAAAGTGGATTTTCAAAACGACGAGATAAGAGTAAACGGGAATCTGATATCAGTAGATGTATCTAAAATATATTTGATGTTGAACAAGCCCAGAGGATACATCACGACCCTGAAGGATACGAAAAAGAGACCGATTGTTACCGACCTGCTCGAAGGAGTGGTAGAAAGGGTTTTCCCCGTAGGGAGACTTGATTATGATTCTGAAGGGCTTTTGCTAATGACTAATGATGGTGATTTTGCTTATAGAGTGCAGCATCCGAAGTTTGAGATTACAAAGACTTATCTTGTTAAAATCAAAGGGCATCTAGCAAAAGAAGAAATCGTTTTAATAAAGAATGGCACAAAGCTTTATGATGGGGATTTTAAGCCGCTCGATTTTGCTATTGAAAAAATTAACCCGAAAAGTTGCTGGGTCAGGCTTATTATTCATGGAGGAAGAAACAGAATAATAAGAAGATTTTTTGAAGATATTGGTCATCCTGTGGCAAGATTGATACGTGTTGCTGTCGGAGATCTTAATATTGATAACCTTCGTCAGGGGGATTTCAGATATTTACAAAAAAAGGAGGTTAAAAAGTTACTGTTTGTTAACTTAACGGTCTAATTGCTGAAAATTAGCTTGACATTTATAATAAAATTAATAATACTTACGCGGCTTTTTTATAGATTACTGTTTTATCTTCCAGAAAAATTGGTTTTATGGTGATAAAAGCTTTGGGCAAATTCTTTATTAATCGGTTACTTCAAGGGGGAATTGTATGAACAAATCTGGATTAATTGATGCTTTAGGCAAGAAAGAAAACCTTACGGAAAAACAGGCTAGTGATGTAGTCAATTTGATATTTAAAGAATTTAGCGATCAACTTAAAGAGGGGGGTCGTATAGAAATCAGGGGTTTTGGAAGTTTTATAATAAGGAACTATGATTCTTATACAGGAAGGAACCCGAAAACCGGGGGTAAAATACAAGTACCTCCCAAAAAATTACCTTTTTTTAAAGTCGGAAAGGAACTTAGGGAAAGGGTTGATTCTTAAAAGCTTGAGGGGGTTTTCCTCTATTTGAGTTAATGGGACTTTGCTCCCTGAAGTTATAATAATCTGAAATGACTCTGTTGATTTATGAGGATTTTCGTTTGAGCTCGCCGAAGACCGCAGGCATATAGTTGATATTCCGAGGATTATTTTTTGAGCATAACGCAGAGA
>JAGGSD010000240.1 GCA_021159265.1 Syntrophobacterales bacterium
TATTTGTTGACATTCCCCTTAATAACTTGATGGGAGAGGGTAGGGGTGAGGGTGAGAACACTGCTATTTCAAATAGTTATGTCTTCCTTCCCTTTATCCCCTCCCACCTGGGGAGGGGAAATCCGACTTTTTGCGAATGCATCAATTCTTCATATGATGGAGGAATATAATATGGATGATACGATTAAGAAAATGTTACAAACGCTCCCCAAAATTGACGAAATTCTATTAATTCTGGAGAAAGAGAACATTTTTGATAAAGCTCCGAGAGATCTTATCGTTCAAACCTGTCGTGGAATTGTAAAAAAAATAAGAGATGATATATTAACAGCTGGAAAGGATAGCGGTCGCAGTGTCTTTATCCCAACTGTTGAAAAAGCAGCCGACGAAGTAAAGAAAAAGATAGAAAGGCTGCATACCTATAGCCTGCGGCGCGTGGTAAATGCAACGGGAATCATCTTGCATACCAATCTGGGCAGGGCGCCCCTTTGTGAGGAGGCCCTGAAAAAAATTGTTGAAATCAGTCGAGGTTATTCAAATCTGGAATTTGATTTGTCAGAGGGAAAACGAGGATTGCGCTATGACCATGTACAGGAAATTCTCTGTGCTCTTACCAGCGCTGAAGATGCAATGGTTGTAAATAACAATGCAGCTGCCGTATTGCTCGTTCTGAATACATTGTCGGAAGGAAAAGAGACGATCGTTTCACGAGGTGAACTGATTGAAATTGGCGGGGAATTTCGTATTCCCGAAGTTATGGGAAAGAGCGGGGCTATACTCAGAGAGGTCGGCACAACGAACCGGACACATCTCCCCGATTACGAAAGAGCGACAGGAGAAAATACGGGGCTTATCTTAAAGGTACACACGAGTAATTTCAGGATAGCAGGTTTTACAGAAGATGTGGAACTTTCCTCACTGGTAGAGCTGGGGAAAAATACAGGCATCCCCGTGATGAATGATCTGGGAAGTGGCTGTTTTGTTGAACTCGGCACGTATGGTTTTGAAAAAGAGCCTACCGTTCAGGACGCATTGAAGGCAGGAGTCGATGTGGTTACTTTTAGTGGTGATAAGCTCCTCGGCGGTCCCCAGGCCGGGATTATCCTGGGGCGAAAAAACATATTGGAAAAGGTCAAAAAGAATCCACTCAACCGTGCCCTGAGAATAGATAAACTAACCCTCGCCGCCCTGGAGGCTACCATGAAACAATATTTAAACATGGGAAAAGCGATTTCCTGCATAAAGGGACTTGAATCATTAACAGAACCTGTGACAGCCGTCGAGAAAAGGGCGCTAAAACTATCAAGCAAATTGAAAGGTCTGTTTTCCAAAGAATTCACTTTCTCGTTAAAAAAAGGATATTCCATGGCTGGCGGAGGTTCCCTGCCGACACAGGAGATCCCAACGGTTCTTATTGCCATCGATTCCCTTCATCTGTCGGCAGGCAGCCTTGGGGCAAAGTTGCGATGCCTTAAAATACCCATTATTGCGCGAATTTCTGATGAGGAAGTGCTTTTAGATTTAAGAACAATTGATGAAACAGAGTTTGACTTGATAGGGAAGGGATTAAAAAGTATAGATATAGAGGTTAACCGTGATGACGCATCAGGAGAAAGAAAAAATTGAGTTCACAGTAAGCGAGAATGAAATGGGCTTAAGGCTTGACATCTTTCTTTCCCAAAAAGATATTTCAGCATCCCGGTCACAAATTAAAAGAATGATCAATAACGGTAATGTGCGGGTAACCGGTTTAATGGTGAAACCAGGTTACCATTTAAAACAAGGGGAGGTTATTGTTCTTCATAAGGAGGAACCAAAAACCTGTGACGTTACGCCGGAAAATATCCCTCTTAACGTAGTTTATGAAGATAAATCGATCATTGTAGTAGACAAACCTTCCGGCATGGTTGTTCATCCTGCGGCAGGTAACTATAATGGCACACTTGTAAATGCCCTTTTATTTCATTGTAAAGATCTGTCCGGCATCGGAGGCTATTTGAGACCCGGCATAGTCCACCGTCTGGACAAGTTTACTTCCGGCCTGATAGTCGCAGCTAAATCAGACTCAGCTCACATGGAGTTGGCAAAACAGTTCAAGAATCACTCCGTGAAAAAGATTTACAAGGCGCTTGTCTTAGGTAATGTAAAAGAGGGAAAAGGGATCGTAGAACTACCTATAGGGAGACATCCAAAAGATAGAAAGAAGATGTCTACAAAAAGTAAAAGAGGGAAAATATCGATAACACGATGGAGCGTTATTGAACGTTATGGCATTGCTACACTGCTCGACGTCAGAATCGAAACGGGAAGAACCCATCAAATCAGGGTACACTTGAATTCACTGGGATACCCGCTTGTTGGGGATAATCTTTACGGCAATTCAAAAAGAAGAATCCGTGAAATGGAAAACAATATGCAAAGAAAAGCGCTGGGGCTGATTAAGAGACAGGCGTTGCATGCGGCTAAAATAGGTTTTCGCCATCCCGTTGACGACCGTTACATGGAATTCTTATCACCCTTGCCAGAAGATATGGCTTCCGTCTGTGAAGCGCTGAGGTGATATTCCTTGGTCCAACTTAAAACCTGAAACGTAACCGTTCACGGGTTCACGGGTTCAAGGTTCCATTCTTGTCCCCGGACTGCATTTGGGATGCGTATTTACGAGAAAAGTGTCAGCTTCGTCAGGCCTGAAACAAAATCTGGAGCCAAATTGGCAATTATTTGCGAAAATGAGCATTTTTGACGAGGACTTCAGGTCTTTAATGCTGCCTTTGTCCTTAACCCTGAACGCTGGACCATGAACCTGTGAACGGTTCCCCTGAAACTTTGTAATTACTCAAGTAGGCGCAGAGGTTCAAAGGCACAAAGGCACAAAGAGTAAAAAAGTAACAACGAACGCCGCCTGTGGTCATAGGCGAGCCTTCGGCGTGAGACTTCGGCGTGAGCTCAGTCGAACGCTTAGACTTCGGCGAGCTCAATCGAGCCGTCGAACCGTCAGTCGTACCATTTGACAGAGATTTTTTGCATTTTGTTATAATAATAGCAAACCAAATAAACTTTGTGCCTCTGTGCCTTTGAACCTGAGCAATTACGACTTTTTTTGATATGTTTAAATTTTTTAAAAGAAATGATGTGCAATATCTGGAATGCACAGCCCTTGGCAAATATGATTTTATAACCCATGCCTTTTGCACCAGATGGGGTGGAATCAGCAAAGGAAGGTTTGCGAATCTCAATTTTAGCGTCCGCGAAGGGGATAAGGAAACAAATGTTGCAGAGAACTGGGATATACTCTCCAATTCTTTTAATATACCGGTAGATCATTTTTTTACGGTGAATCAAGTCCACGGAGATGGGATTCTTGTTATTGGTAATAACCATGAGGACCGGCATGAAAAACAGGGTCTTGATTACGATGGCATTATCACAAACATGCCGGGCCTTGCCATAGGAGTTAAGACAGCGGATTGTGTGCCTGTTTTTATGGTAGATAAAGTAAGGCGTGTTGTAGGCAGTATCCATGCCGGATGGAAGGGAACTTCCCTGAGAATTGTTGACAAAGCTGTTGATGCTTTCATAAACGAGTTTGGTTCCAGAATCGCAGATATCACTGCTGTTATTGGTCCTTCGATAGGGCCCTGTTGCTATGAAGTTGATAAAATCGTGTTGGAATCCATGAGAGGATATCCGGAGATGGGTGCATGTTTCAGCAAATCAGAGAGAAAACAAAGGTGGATGCTGGATCTTCCAAAGGCCAACCAACTGCAGCTCATTCATGCAGGTATTCCTCCGGAGAACATATTAACAACACAGATATGTACGTCCTGTCACAAGGAAACTTTCTTTTCACATAGGGGTGAGGGTGGTCAAGCCGGCAGGCAATTAAGCTTTATTATGCTGAAATAAAGCATTGGAAGAATATTATCTGACGTTTACCGGATAAATAACATATTGTAATATTCGCTTGTTGCGTCATCCGTTCCGCTTTTATCATAACGATTAATATAACACCGGAACATCCGGGGACATACCCTTATTGCGGCAAAGCCACAAAGTTATCAAGGATCAGGTGTAGGGGATCAGCAAGAGACAACGGTCGCCCATTGGGCTTTTGGCACGATGAGACATGTTGTAAAAACACTGCAGATCCCTGACCCCTGACATCAACATCTGCGCAAAAAACGCAGTTGTTGAGGATAAAGACTTTAAAGAGTTTTTGTTGATGGTCTTGTAGAAAGCCCCGCTATGCCGTTTTACGGCATTGTAATGGAAAGTAACTTTTACAAAGC